>JAIDTS010000012.1 GCA_029060585.1 Muribaculaceae bacterium | reverse complement strand
ATCCACCCTGCTGACTACCCGGACGGTTGTAGCCACCCTGCTGACGGTTCTGGTAGCCGCCCTGGTTGCCGCCCTGACGGTTGTAGCCACCCTGCTGACGGTTCTGATAGCCTCCCTGGCTGCTACCCTGGCGGTTGTAGCCGCCCTGCTGGCGGTTGCCGCCCTGACGGTTGTAGTTGTTTTGGCGGTTGTAGCCGCCCTGCTGGCCACCCTGACGGTTGTAGCCACCCTGCTGGCCTCCCTGACGGTTATAGTTGTTCTGGCGGATGTAGCCGTTCTGCTGGCTTCCGCCCTCTGTCTGAGTCTGCTGGTATGTGTTTTCGGTGGATCCATTCTGCCCTTCCGGGTCGGAATTGTATCTCTTATAGCCCTCTCCTG
Organism: Muribaculaceae bacterium; assembly: GCA_029060585.1. The sequence goes on along the minus strand of JAIDTS010000012.1, from coordinate 26,253 downwards.
TCGCATTTCCGTTCTGATAGCTGCGATTGTAGGAGTTTCTGTATGAGTTGGAGTAGCTGTTCTGGTATGAGCGGGGTCGCGGCTGGAATCCGCGCTGTCCGAAATCAGGACGTTCTGTGCCTTTGTAAGGCCTTGACTGATAATACTGCTCTTTGTTTTCCGTGTTTTCTGAAGTGGTAGGCAGTGCTCCGATTCTTGGTCTCTTGGGTTTCTTCTCTTCCATTATTTATAGTTTAAGGTTGGCGCATGACATCGCTGCCATTTTCTTGTGTCGCCGTTGATTTAAGTGTTGCTTTTGATAGTTGTTGCGTTTTTGGTGCAATTGCGATGCAAAAATACAAAGAAAATCTGATATATACAAAAATATAACACTAAAAAATATAAAATACATTAGGAGGGGAGACCTGTAGCTCTCCCCTCCTACAAGAAAAAGCCTCATCTGAGATGAGGCTTTTTTCTTCTTTTATGATGACTTATCAATCAGGTTTTACTTGACGATGACCTTATCGGTGCGCGTGCCCTGACGGCGAATGAAGATTCCTTCTGTAGGATTGGCTACTTTCATGCCGTTGAGGTTGAAGTATTCTACGGGGGCGTTAGCGTCGAAGATACCCTCTACAGCATCGGGAGTAGCGTCATTCACTTCGTCTTTCGCGCAGTTGAACACATGTCCGAATGAATCAACTACCGCCGCTACGACGCGGAGCTTGTTCCTGTCGGGAACCAGATCTGAGGAAATCTTCGAGAGATCGTATTTCACGGAGTGGTCGATAGTCTGATTTGGCTCTACCTCGGAAGGGATGCTGCCCTTTAAGCCATATATGCCGTTGGAGGATATCACAACATCGTTGTATACCAGCCCGGCCACCGACGACTTACCATATTCACCTCCGCGACAGAAAGCGTTGAGCTCCTCAATATACACAGGATTCTGCGTATTATAGTTGTTGGACTGGAACCAGTCGCGACCCTTTCCGCTGAGGCCATCTGCTATAAGCAGATAGGCTATGCTGTATCCACCGTCATTGAAACCGGCGACATTAGCGACTTCAGCTTTTGCCACAAGAACATCTTCCGATTCCCATTCATGTGATACGCTCACCTGCCATGGAGTCGGAACCGCGTTTTCAGCGAGAATGTCTCCTACGATCGGAAGCTCCATATCGAATGTCTGGGTGCCATAATACGGATCAACTATAAGGTCGCGGTTCAGGGCAGCCTGCGGGAAACCGCTGATAGCGGCAGGATAGTCATCTGTGATCTGCATCGGATCCCCGTTGTGGTAGGAGGCAATCACAAAATCCGGATAGTTTTTCTTCATATACTCAAGGGCTGCAAAACCACGCGGACAGTTGGGACACCATGTACCCGTGAATTCCTCAATAAGAGTCTGACGGGCTGGAAGCTTGTCTGCAACAGCGACTCTTGCCTTAACGACCATATTATTTCCTGTATTCTCCACTCCGTTGATCTTGGTGAGCTTGAACTCGACATCTTCATTGATTAGCTCGCTGAGCGCCGGGAATTCAACAGCAGTGCTGATGTAGCGTGATACGCCCGCAGGAATCGGGGTATCAAAAGCGATGGCATTATCATATGTTTTACCGCCGTAGGTATATTCCAGATTGACGGACTCTATCGGAGCACCGCAGGTAGCCTTCAGAGTGACCGGATATGCGGATGCCTCGCCCATCGGAATAGCCATAGTAGAGGGGAAATATGTGAAGTCCACATATTTCGGAAGCGTTTCGCTCTCAAGCTTTATCGACATGCAGAGAGCTCCATATACCGTTCCGAAGACCTGGAACTCCTTCGGCCAAGACTCGCCGTCGTCAGAGACACCGATGATTCCGGTCGTAGGTTCATTCGGAATATAGTCAACGACTGCATAATACATATCATTCTTCTTGGGCACCACGATGCTATAGCCGAAGAAAAGGGCCTCCTCCTCTCCGGTGATGGTATATGACTCATCGATATCAACGGTATTCATAGCGAAAGCCGACTTTTTCATTGTGAAATCCTGGGAATAACTTTCCTGCGTAAACTTCGGATCCGTGGAATAGAAGAAGCGGGCATCCGCAATGCTGTTGCTTGTACCGTTCTGATTTGTGGGACTGTATACCGTAAAGCCGGTCACTTTGCTTCCTGCGAAAGCCTTGATATCATCGGCGTTCATCTGGAAAGCCATATAGACGCGCGAACCAGCGCCAGCGGCAGAGCCCATGGTGAAGGCGGTATATGGCTCGTCAGCATAGGTGAAGTCTAAAGTCTCCATATCTCCGTCGGCGCGGGTGAAGGCCTCGGTCTTGGAGATGGCGGGAGCCTTCGGTCCTACCGTGAAAGACGTTGCGTCGGCCTTCGCCATGTTCGGCATTCCTGCGAAAGCTGAGCATGTGGCGGCGAGGGCTGCGGATAGAAGTAGAGTTTTTTTCATACTTTTATTGTTGTTAATGTTGTTTTCAATAGAAATGCGCGATGTGCGCAAATTCCCGTAAGGAATTAACGCACATCGCAGGTCGTTTGTTTTGTGGAGTATGCTATTTAACACTTTCAGATCTTCTCTATTGCACGGCGGATGCGGGCGATGACCTCGCTCTTCGGCATCAGCTCGGTGATGTCGAACATGTGCGGGCCTCGGCATGCGCCAACTACGGCGAGACGGAAGGCATTCATGACGTTGCCGAGGTGATACCCCTTCTCTGCTATCCAGTCGAGTACTATCTTCTCGGCGTTGGCCGACGTCATGTCGTCGATACCCTCGAGCACTCCGATCAATTCTTCCATAATGCGCGGAGTGTCTTCCTGCCAGCGTTTCTTCACGTCTTTCTCCGCATACGACTCCGGAGCCACGAAGAAGAAGTCTCCCTGGTCCCATAGATCCTGGACGAACTCGATGCGTCCCTTGACCATTCCTACGGCCTTTGCTACATAGTCCATGCCGAAATCGTCGGCGCTCTTTCCGCGCTCGGCAAGACGCTCCTTAAGGACGGGCATGAAGAGCTCCGCGAGAGCCATGTCGTCCATGCGCATGAGGTATTCGTGGTTGAACCAAATGCCCTTCTTGTAGTCGAACTTCGCGCCTGACTTCGAGCAGTGGTCGAAAGAGAACTTCTCGATAAGTTCATCCATACTCATGATCTCGGAGTCGTCGCCCGGATTCCAGCCGAGGAGGGCAAGGAAGTTGACCACAGCCTCGGGAAGATAACCCTTCTCGCGATATCCTGATGAGATCTCTCCGCTCTTCGGGTCGTGCCATTCGAGGGGGAATACCGGGAAACCGAGCTTGTCGCCGTCGCGCTTCGAAAGTTTGCCATTGCCGACAGGCTTCAGGAGAAGGGGAAGATGTACGAACTGAGGCATTGTGTCTTCCCACCCAAAAGCCTGGTAGAGAAGCACGTGCAGCGGTGCGGAGGGAAGCCATTCCTCCCCGCGGATAACGTGGGTGATCTCCATCAGATGATCGTCTACTATATTGGCGAGATGATACGTCGGAAGGTCGTCTGCGCTCTTGTAGAGCACCTTGTCGTCGATTATATTGGAGTTGATCACCACCTCTCCGCGTATAAGGTCGTTGACTGTCACGTCTACGTTGGGCTCGGTCTTGAAGCGGATGACGTACTGATGGCCTTCATCAATGAGACGCTTTACCTCCTCAGCGGGCATCGTCAGAGAATTGCGCATTTCGCCGCGTGTGTGGGCGTCATACTGGAAGTTGGGTTTCTCAGCGCGTGCAGCCTCGAGTTCCTCCGGAGTGTCGAAAGCGATGTAAGCCTTTCCGGCCTCCAGGAGCTGGTCGGCATACTTGCGGTAGATGTCGCGGCGCTGGCTCTGCTTGTAGGGGCCGTGCGGACCACCCTCGCGTACACCTTCGTCAAACTTAATGCCGAGCCAGTCAAGGCTCTCGCAGATGTATTCCTCCGCTCCAGGCACGAAACGACGGCTGTCGGTGTCTTCGATGCGGAGGATCATGTCGCCGCCATGCTGGCGGGTGAAGAGATAGTTGAAAAGCGCTGTGCGCACGCCTCCGATATGCAGGGGGCCTGTCGGCGACGGCGCGAATCTTACTCGGGTTTTCATTGGTTATGGGATTGTTGAGTTGTATAGTTGAAATTACTTAAACCGGAACTGACCTTTCCAGGGGGCTGATAGTGCGGGCGTCAGGAGGGGAGTCAGGAGCTCGCGGTCTTCTTTCGAGATGATGTCGAGAGTCGTGAAAGTGGCGGTCAGCGGCACGTCTCCGGGGCCCGTGGCGTAGGCGACGGCCGGGAATGGAATCTTCTCGAGAAGCTCGCGCTTACTCATCCCGCTTCCCTTGAGAGAGAAGAAATCCATAGTCTCAGGAGCCCTTAACAATCCGGAGGCGTCAAGAGGCCTCAGTTCGGAGTCGAAGAAACGGACTTCTGTGTCGCGAGCCGTTCCGTCACCTCCCGTGGTGTAAAGAGTCATGACGATCTGCTTCTTTCCCGCCTCGAGCAGCTTGATCTCAAGGGTGCTCACAGGAGTGACCGACACCTTCATGTAGTCCGGAGCTACGGTCTCGATCCTGCTCTCCCCTCCGAGCGCGTTAATAGCTGTCAGCAGGCTGTCGGCCTGCGTGTAATAGTCTATCATATCGAGCCGCGTGGATGGACGCATCATCTCCGACACCTCGAGCGGAAGTTCGGCGAAAACCTTAAGAGGCGTCAGTGTCTCCTCCAAAGAAGCGTCTTCCTTAATGCCGGCATTCCCCGCGGCCATAGTCGCGAGGAAGATCAACGTCATCAGCCATCTGCCTGTGAGCGTCCTTAGGCGTACCCATGTTCTGGATAATGTCATTTCTTTTTGAAAATATCGTAGTTTCCGTTATATTTTGTTTTAGGAGCTTCGGTCTTCTTTGACTTCCTCTCCTTCTTTTCTTTCTTCTTTCCTGCTGCCGGGCCCGCGAGCGACATCTCGTAGTCAGTTCTTGCTGTCTTCTTAGTCTTCCGCTCGCCGCTCGCCGCTCTGCTCTTCTTGATCTCGGCCTTCTTCGCACGGTCTTTCGCCTCGCGGGAATAGTCGCGGTCTGTGGCGAATTCCGCCCTTATACGGCGTCCGAAGAAATCGGCGTTGCGAAGCGCGTCTACGACCTTCCGGGCATCCTTCTTGCGCACGTCAAATAGAGTATACTCGGGCAGAAGGTCGATGCGTCCGATCTCGGGCTTGGCGCCTACCACCGAGCGGTTGATCAGCTCCATCAGGTTGCCGGGGAAGAATCCGGCGGCCTTGCCGATGTTGACCATCAGTCGCTCATATCCTTCTTCTGCGGTTCGCCGGTCCTTGTCGCCCCGCTCACGGCGCTCTCCTCGTTCTCCGCGCCCTTTGCGGTCTCTCCGCTCTCCTCCTTCGGACCTGTCTCTTTTGGCGTCGGCGTTGAGGTCGATGTCAGGCATATCGCGGTAGTAGTCGAGCAGACGGTTGAACTCGAGGGAGAGCACCCGCTTCAGCAGGTCTTCCTCTGAAAGCCATTCCAGCTTCTTGCGCACTCCCGGCAGGAATTTCTGAATCTGCTCGTCGTCCACCTCCACGCGCTCTATGCGGTCGGCAAGGTGATAGATCTGCTTCTCGATGATATGGTCGGGAGTAGGAACCTTCTTATATTCGAATGTCTTGCCGATCCTCTTTTCTATCTCGCGAAGCTTGCTGCGCTCGCGCGAATGGATGATGGCTACAGAGACACCGGTCTTGTTTGCGCGTCCGGTACGTCCCGACCGGTGGGTATAGACAGCCACATCGTCGGGGAGCCCGTAGTTGATGACGTGCGTGAGGTCGTCCACGTCAAGACCGCGGGCGGCTACGTCGGTTGCTACGAGAAGCTGCGTGACGTGGTCGCGGAATTTCTTCATCGCCAGGTCGCGCTGTGCCTGCGAGAGGTCGCCGTGCAGACAGTCGGCGTTGTAGCCGTCGGCTATCAGTTTGTCGGCTATCTCCTGCGTCTCCTTTTTGGTGCGACAGAAGATGATGCCGTATATGTCGGGATTGTTGTCGGCTACACGCTTGAGGGCAAGATACTTGTCGTGGGCCTTGACCATGTAGTAGATATGCTTGACGTTTTTCGAGCCCTCGTTCTTGTTACCTGCTACGAATTCCACAGGATCCTTCATGAACTTTCTTGCTATTCCGGCTATTTCCTTGGGCATGGTGGCCGAGAACATCAGCATCTTCCTATCTTCAGGCACGTGCGAAAGTATTTCGTTGATGTCGTCGATGAAACCCATGTTGAGCATCTCGTCGGCCTCGTCTAGGATCACGGTGTTCACCTTGTCGAGCTTTACCACTCCCCTCTTGATGAGGTCGATCAAGCGGCCGGGAGTCGCCACTATCACTTGCGCGCCCTTCCTGATCGCCTTTATCTGAGAGTCGATGCTGCTGCCGCCATAGACCGGAATTATCTTCACTCCGTCAAGATATTTCGCGAAATCGGCAAGGTCGCCGGCTATCTGGAGACAGAGCTCACGGGTAGGAGCGATCACGAGGGCTTGGGTGTCGTCGCTGTCGGGATCTATACGCTGGAGCAGCGGAAGTCCGAATGCCGCCGTCTTGCCTGTGCCGGTCTGAGCGAGACCCACCACATCACCCTCCTTAGAGATAAGATGGGGAATCACCATCTCCTGGATCGGCATCGGATGCTCGAAACCGAGTTCGCCGATTGCCTTCAGAAGTTGCGGTGCTACTCCCAGATCCTCGAAAGTCTTCATTTCCCGTGTAGGTTCCTGATCCTGCGGGATCTCTATTTTCTCTATATCTTGCAGGTTGTCCTGATTATTTTCCATAATTATTGGTTTTTTATTAGCTATTTCTATATTATAATCTTACAATATCTCAAGCCATTTGGTCTGCATTGTAGATAAACAAAAAGTGCGGACGCTTCCGGCGTCCCCACTTTATATAACATTGAAACCAATATAATGTTTGAGCAGCGACACTCTTAGGCTTTAGCGCACGATGAGTTTCTCGGTCGCGCCTGCGGAGCGCAAGATATAGATTCCCTTGCCAAGAGAAGATACGTCTTCCCTTGCTATGCCGCTCTCTACAAGCCGTCCGTCAAGGCTATAGACATCTACTGATGCCGACACCGGAATCGATGCTACTACGCCAAGCTCATTATCGCGCTGTTCTGCAGTCATTACGATGAAGTCCTTCACGGCATACTGGCTCGGATCTGTCAGCTGAAGATATGCCTGATTGCGCGGAATGAAATCGTAGTCTCCTTCCACAAAGGCGAGGTGCCCGTTCTTCACTCCAAGCACTCGCATCGTTTCCCTGTCGAAACGCGTGCGGTTATAATGCGAACCGGAAGGATTATCAAAATAGACTCCTTTGAGAAGATTTCCGCTGACAGTACCGCTATAAGAAGCGGGTCCTACATTAAGCCGGTTGTCGGTAGCCAACGGATTGGCACATTCTACGATGACGGGCGTTCCTGCCGGCACCGTTCCGTAAACCTCGCTTATGATTGCTGCACCGCGGGGGTCTATTTCCGTGATGGTGTAAAACTTCACTCCTTCAGAGTATGCACTGTAAGGGAATCCCGCATACAAAGAGCCGTAATACTTTCCCTGCGCTGTCTGAGAGGGAGCGATTCCAAAATATTGATCAGTCTTTGCGTCAACAGGGTTTAAATACCACTTTCGGTCATCCCCTTTTGCCTCAGAAGAAGACATGCCCTCGTTGTCTGACATATTCAGCCATATGTCGCCGATATATTTCACCATGCCACTATCTGTGCCATAGAGCATATATGCGTCACGACCTTCATACTGTTTTCTGGACTCGACAATATCGACATATTGGCCAATAAAGGCATAGACACTCGTTCCCTGCCCGCTTATGTCATATTTGTTTGGATTGTCGGTGTGATGGTCGATATAGAAGATATCTGCTGGATCTGTGTTGAGATTCGTCACATCCAGATACATCTTAAGTGCTCCGACATCTACGGTAGTGCCTCCAATATTGATTGACCCTTTATTATCGAGAAGATAAGCGTAGCGCTTTGTGTATGCATTCTGCACACGGTAATATCCGTCGGCCGGAAGCTCAGCAAAAGCCGAGGAGGCGACGACGGAAACAATTGCTGCAAGTAGAAGTTTCTTCATAAGCATTTACTTATTGATTATAAAAAGCATCCGCCGTGCACGCGGTGTGTACGACGGATGTGCTTTTTCATAACGCTGAGAATACATCTAATATTGTATCCTTAGCTCGAGATTTCAACAATTACTCGCAGACGCAGATTGCAACACGGTTGTCTACAGGATCAGCGTAGGGCTGCTCCTCAGCCTCGCCCATGCTCTTGACGATGATGCGGTCGGCTGCGATGTTGTACTTAGACTTGAGAGTGTTGGCAACGATCTCTGCACGCTGCTTGCTCAGACGGAGGTTGATAGCGAGTGTACCAGTGCCCTTGTCAGCATAACCGGTAACGACAACCTTTGCATTGGGGTGATCCTTGAGGAACTCAGCTACCTCTGTCACCTTGAACATTTCCTGAGCGGTGATAGTTGCGGTGTTGATGCGGAAGAAGATGTCACGACGAAGCATTTCGGGTTTAACCTCCTCAACAACGTTGGTCACAGGAGCGGGCTCAACAACCTTCTCGATGATTCGCTCGATGATCTGGGGCTGAGCGACGGGAACTTCAACTGTGCGGGTAGTCTTGTTGTACTTCGGGCCGAAGGTGTACTTCACGCCAACGAGGCCGTTGAAATACCAGTCTGCATTGTTTGCCTTCTTTGAGTTGTAGCCGTCGGCAAGAACGTTAGACATAAGTTCAACGCCGATTGCAACGTGCTCGGAAACGTTGAAGTTAACGTCAAGACCGAACTGGCCAAGGAAACGCTGTGAATTCTTCTGCCAGAGAAGACCGAGACCGTCAGCACCTACTCCTGTGAGGGCTGCGTTAGCCTCGTTAGCCTCGTGGTTGTTGAATGCGAAGTTGCAGCCAACGCCTGCGATGAGGTCAACGTCAACGAGACGATAGGGATTGTAGCCACCGATGAGGTTGGTCATGTTGACAACAACGTCAACTGTGGGAGCTACGTAGTTCCATTTCCAACGCTGGTTGCCTACAGTTTCGCTCTGGAAGTTCTGAGCGCCACGTGAGCGCCATGCGTTGACGGCGAGACGAGCGCCGATATAGGGGTTGAAGTTGTAGCCGCCAGCGATCTGTGCATTCGGGCTGAAGAGGTGGCCGAAGGAAGTTTCACCAAGTGTTTCCTGTCCACCGAACTGTCCCTGGATATACCAGTTGGGAACGTAAGTGTACTCGGTGATGGTTTCCTGAGCCATTGCGGAGGCTCCAGCGAAAAGCAACGCACCAGCGAGCAGAGTCTTATTTAATTTCATAATTGAATTCTTTAAATAATGGGTTTTCGATTAGTTTCTGAATCGGTCCGGAGCCGGAGCGGCTCCGGACACGAAATCAATCAAAACTTATTTAACCTCGATGTAGAATTTCTTGGTTGAAGTGAAGCCACGGTAGTCAAGAGCCTGATAAGTGAACTCGTATACCTTGCCGGGCACGAACTTGGAAGCGGGCACCTTAACACGGATTACGCTGCCATCAAGTACGTCGTTGAGATCATCGCTCATCTTGTTGAAGTCACCTACCTTCTCGTTGAGGTTCTTGCCGTTCTTGTCGTAGACGCCCGTTACAGCGAGGAACTTCTTGTAGGCAGGAGCGATAAGCTCACCGGTGTAGCTGGAGAGGAATACGTTGAATGCGTTGCCGCCTGCCTGAGTGAAGACGGTAGGATTCTTAACGTCGCCTGAGAGGATACCCATGTTGTTGCCACCCTCGTAGAATGCTGCTACCTGGAGGTAGTGGTTCGGGTTGTGGAAGAAGTTGTTGATCTTGTCAGCAACCTTGTTGTAGAGGTCTACAGCGCGGTTAACCTTGTTGATGTAAGATTCAGCGGAGTCACCCATGCCTTCGAATGTATCTTTAATCTGACCGTTAACATTCGAGAGAACCTCATTGATCTGCTTCTGGAGCTGGAGAAGGGCGATATTGATGGAAGCCTTAACAGTTGCCTTGTCAGCCTCGGATGTAGCGCCAATCTTTGTAATAACGGCGTCTGCGATAGCAGCAGAAACATCATCGGAAGCAGTTTCAGCAGTCTGACATACCTTCTCAATAGGATCAAGAGTTAGACCATCGACTGTGATTCCTGTAATGGTAGCCACAAGCTTGTTATCAACTGTTGCAAACTTAACTTCACCAACGAAACCAATCTTGTGACCAAGAACTGTGATGTCATCACCCTTGATGTCAAGATTCTGGAGGTTCTTGTTGATAAGCTCAGCTACGAAATTGTCAAGATTGCTGATAGTGGGCACTACATTGCTCGGACCAGTCTGGCCAGCGAGGAAGTTGAAGCCGAGAGGACGAGCTGCTGCTACAGCGAGGTCGTACTGGCTGAGAACACGGTAAGACTTGCCGGAGAAGCCGGGATCCATGTCTTCCATGTTAGAAGACCAGCCATATTCAAGAGCGTAAGCTGGGAGCTTGCCGTTAACCTGGTCGTAGAGACACTTCAGGAGGTAAGCAGCGTTACGCTTGGAAGGATCCTTCACAGCCTGCTTCATAGCGGATACGAGCTGGTCGTCTATGCTCAGACGTACTGCTGAGAGAGCCTCATTTTCTTCCGGATCGTTGCTGAGAGCAAACTTAACCTCACCTTCATAGAGACCGCTATCGATAGTGGAGCCGTCACGGGTGATGCCGTAAGTGAGAAGTTCATCGCTCGGAGTGAGGGCAACAGTGAAGGGAAGGGGCTGACCCTGTGAGTTTACGAGGTTGAGCTCGGTGTTGTTGAATACCTTACCGATAGGATTGAGGGTAACATATACCTTACCAAGTGAGAGCTCCTGCTCATAGTAGCCATCGGGAACCTTAACGAACTCATGTGCCAATCCGCTATTTTCATCACCCCATCCGAGAGATGTAGCGCTGAAGCCGGGATCGCCGTTTGCGCTGAACTGACCCTTACCATCAGGGAATGTCACTGCCTGACCGCGGTCGTTGTAACCGAACCAGTTGAAGAGCATAGTGCTCTTGATGCCAACGGGAAGGCTTACGTCGCCGAATACGGGGCTCTTAACGCGCTGAATGAGAATACCTGAAATCTCCTGATCGAGCTGATTGATAAGATCGTCGATGCTCTTGATAATGTCGTCAACTGCATCCTGAAGATCTGCGATATCTTCCTGAGCCTGCATGAGGGCGTTGTTGACCCAAGTAAGCGCCTGATTGAGCTGGTCAAGCTGCTCCCAAATAACCTCGTCCATTTCCTGAAGAGCCTTAATCTCAGCAGCCATTGTTTCAGCCAGACCCTCGAGCTCCTTGATTCTATTCTCGTGATCTGTAACAACAGGCTCAATGTTGTCCAAGCGACTGATCGCTCCGTTGATCTTATTCAGCAGGTCGTCATAGTTGCCATCTACCTTATTTTCCAACTGCTGAATGAGGCCTTTGACATAATCAATGTCAGCCTGACGAGCAGCAGCTTCGGCATCGATACGCTTATCAAGCCTGGCTGCCTCAGCATCAAGCTGTGATTTGAGCTTGTTAAGATCATACGAAGTTTGAGTACGCACGTCGTTGATGTCATCCTTACAGGAAGGAAGAGAAACGACAGACGCTCCTGCGAAGAGTGTCAAAGCGACTCCATAGAGTACTTTCTTCATCATCTCTGGTAATTTTAAGTTATTGATAATTGTTATTTTGTTAGTATACTATCTAATTAAGCGGAATCTCATTGACATACCTGTAGTCTCCTATAGTATGCAAGTCGAAGTATCAATTTATGCGACATTCTACATAAACGACTGCAAAATTAATACTTTTTTTTCAATTTTCACAAAAAAATATGAAAAAAAAACGCCACTTTACTCATCTATAACAAAGCATTCCCTATAATGTTCGGTCTACTTTGTTGATTTTTTGTTAAAATTTCTCATCCTCTTCTATCAGCTGCAGGAGGGCGGGAAGCGCCTCTTCCGCCGGGATATTTTTCCTGACGAGGGTCTTACCTTTATATATGGAGACCCTCCCGGGACCTGCTCCGACATATCCGTAGTCGGCATCCGCCATCTCGCCGGGACCATTGACGATGCAACCCATCACGCCGATCTTCAATCCTTTTAGATGAGCGGTGTTGGCCTTAACTTCGGCCAATGTCTTCTGAAGGTCGAAGAGAGTTCGGCCGCAACCGGGACATGCGATGTATTCAGTCTTAGAAATCCTGAGGCGGGCAGCCTGCAGGATTCCGAGCGCTACACTCCTCACCTCATCTTTCGTAAACTTCTCAGACGCAACGATTCCGATGCCGGAAGCGTAACCGTCGAGCAGAAGCGGACCGAAATCGGCCGCTGCCTCCACCTGAAGATCCTCAAGGTTGGTGGTAAGGAATCCCATCATTACAACCACCGGATTCCTTCCGCCGAGAGCCACGAAACGGTCAATCCAGCTGCGGAAGGCTCCGGGGCGGTTGTCGGAAGACGTAGTGAGCACCACAGGGAGATGATCATCAAAGAGATGAGGCTCCATGGCAGTGGATACGTAGTGCCAGTCGGGCTGCAGAGTGAAATCGACATCCATTACCGGGAACTCGGCATATGGCAGCGGATCAGCATATTCGCGTGCCTTACCCGGAACGACAGTCTCAGGCTCGGGGATAGGTTCATGGCCGGCACGGCCCGCGATGTAATCGCGCAGCTTGACTGCGACGGGTATCTCACATTCCGGATCCTCGCTGAGGGAGACTCGGATGGTGTCGCCTATGCCGTCGCTGAGCAGGGTGCCAATTCCCACCGCGCTCTTGATGCGGCCATCCTCGCCGTCGCCTGCTTCAGTAACACCGAGATGAAGAGGAAAGCTCATGCCTTCCTTTTCCATGGTCTCGACAAGGAGACGCACGGTCTCCACCATCACAGTGACGTTGGAGGCCTTGACGGAAATCACTATATTGTCGAAATCCTCCTCGCGGGCTATGCGCAGGAATTCCATGACAGACTCAACCATACCCGCCGGGGTGTCGCCGTAGCGGCTCATGATGCGGTCTGACAGTGAGCCATGATTGACGCCAAGACGCACACACGTGCCATTTTCCTTGCATAGGTCGAGGAAAGGAACGAACTTCGAGCGTATTTTCTCAAGTTCCTGAGCGTATTCCTCGTCGGTGAACTCAAGTTTGACGAAAGTGCGGGCGGCATCCACGAAGTTGCCGGGATTGATGCGCACCTTGTCGCATGTCTTGGCGGCCTCGAAGGCTGCGTTAGGATTGAAGTGCACGTCGGCCACGAGGGGCACGTCGCATCCGGCCTCCAGCAGGGCCTTCTTGATGTTGGCCATGTTGGAAGCCTCCTTGACGCCCTGTGTTGTGAGACGCACGAGTTCGCCGCCGGCCTCCGCGATGCGCAGCGACTGGGCGGCACTGGCCTCCGTGTCGTTGGTGTTGGTGTTGCACATCGACTGGATACGGATCGGATTGTCACCACCGATCTCGACACGGCCGGCCTTGGCCACAGAGGATTTACGCCGCTTATAATTATACTTGCTCATCATTATGCATTATAAATTATGCATTATGAATTATGCATTATGAATTATTTCTGATTTTCCACTCGACGCCGTTCTTCGTATCCTTGACGTCGAAGCCGAGCGCGGCTAGGCGGTCTCTGATAAGATCGCTTGTGGTCCAGTCCTTTGCGGCCTTGGCGTTCTTACGCACGTCCATCAGAAGGTCGACGGCACCTTCAAAGGCTTTCCTTTCAGCGGAATCTCCATCGGCTGAGCCTCCTTCCACTCGGATGCCGAGAAGATCTACGAGGAATGTCTGGAAGAGATCTTTAAGTTTCTCTATGTCTTCTGCTGAGAGGGTGATCTGTCCGTCGGTGGCCTTGTTGATATACGTGCATGCGTCAAAGAGCTCGGCGATCACCATCGGCGTGTTCAGGTCGTCGTCCATCGCCTCATAGCACTTCGCGGCAAAATCGGGAAGTTCCACGTTTGATTTCTCAGCAGGCTGTAGTGCCTGCAGACGGCGGTAACCGTCGAGCATCTTCTCGAGAGCCTTCTCTGCAGCCTGAAGGGCCGCGTCGGAGAAGTCGACTGTGCTCCTGTACTGGGCCTGGAGGATGAAGAAACGGATCACCATCGGGGAATAAGGTCGCGAGAGGAGCGGATGCTCTCCCTTGAAAAACTGCTCGAGAGTGATGAAGTTGCCGTAGCTCTTGCCCATCTTCTTGCCGGCTATGGTGATCATGTTGTTGTGCATCCAGTAGCGCACGGTGTCATGTCCCTTGGCGGCCACGCTCTGCGCTATCTCGCACTCATGGTGGGGAAACATGAGGTCCATGCCGCCGCCGTGGATGTCGAATTCCTCTCCGAGATACTTCTCCCCCATCGTAGAGCATTCGAGATGCCAGCCCGGAAAGCCCTCGCTCCAGGGTGAGGGCCAGTGCATGATGTGCTCCGGGGCAGCCTTCTTCCAGAGGGCGAAGTCGAGGGGATTGCGCTTCTCGTCCTGTCCGTCGAGCTCGCGGGTAGTGGAGAGTAGATCATCGATGTTGCGTCCGGAGAGTTTACCGTAGCGGTGGTCTTTATTGTATTTGGCCACGTCGAAATATACGGAACCCTGGCTCTCGTAGGCATAACCGGCCTCGAGAATCTTCTTTATGTATTCGATCTGCTCGATTATGTGGCCTGAGGCGTGGGGTTCGATACTCGGGGGAAGCACGTTGAGGGCCTCCATGTCGTGATGGTAGCGGTTGAGATAGTATTGCACCACCTCCATCGGCTCCAACTGCTCGAGACGCGCCTTCTTCGCCACCTTGTCCTCGCCTGAGTCGGCGTCGTGCTCGAGATGCCCGACATCGGTAATATTACGCACATAGCGCACCTTGTAGCCGAGATGCCTTAGGTAGCGGAAGAGTATATCGAAAGTGATGGCAGGGCGCGCATGGCCGAGATGGGCGTCTCCGTAGACCGTGGGGCCGCAGACATACATGCCGACCCGCCCTTCGTGAAGGGGCTTGAACGGCTGCTTCATGCGGCTTAGGGTGTTGTAGATGTAGAGCATGGAGGGTAGTTGGATTGTGAGGTTGGGGGGATTAGTTGTTGCTGGGAGCCGGGCCGTTCTGACGTACGATCTCACCGAACTTCTCCTCATACTTGCGGACATTGTCTGTGAGGGCATACATGAGCTGCTTGGCGTTTTCCGGATTCATGATCACGCGGCTCACTACGGGAGCCTGCGGCATTCCGGGAGCTGCGAAGATGAAGTCGATGAGGAATTCCTTCGAACTGTGGCCGATCATAGCGAGGTTGGAGTATTTTCCGGCTGCCACTTCGGGGCTGAGCTGGATCTGAAGCTGATTCTGATTTTCCTGTGCCATCGTATCTAATGATAAATGATTAATTATTAATGATTAATTATATGATGCGGAACCAAAATTAAAGCGAACCGCATTATGAGATGCGAAATTAATAAAAAAATCCCATTCCTCAAAATAAATTCTCTATCCTGACAACCAATCATCAAAGATTAGCAACTCAGAATTTATCATTAATCATTAATAATTAATCATTAAAAGAGGGAGAGTCCCCATACGCAGAGGAAGCCGACTGCCGATCCGGCGAGCACCTGCATCAGGGTGTGACGCCCGAGCCAGATCCGCGCGCTCCCGAGAAGACCGGCCGTCATTATCGCTCCGACAAGCCACCATGCCATATCCTGGGCCGAAGGGCCTTCCTTTATCACCTGAAGCAGCATCGCCACCAATCCTGCAATTCCGGCAGCATGCGCGCTTATCTTCCAACGGAAATTGACCAGCAGGTTGATGAGTCCCGCAAGCGCACCACCGACATAGAACATGGCCACCCATACGGGTGCCGACTTCATATATAGGAAGAGCCCCGTGCCTGCAAGGCAGACGATGGTGATGATATAAGGAATCATGCGCTCCTTTCTGCCATTGAGTCCTATGTCGTCGATGAGCCCCATCTTCTTGAGCAGGAGCACAAGGATCATCGGCACAAGGAAGTTTGCCCCAAAAACTATCAAGGTGAACACCAGTTTGGTATGAAACGGAGCATAAGACAGGAACGAAAGGGTGAAGATCAGAAGAATACCGTAGACCGGCATCAGCAAGGGAACGAAAACCCACGAAATGACGTTGGCACACCGCGTGACCAGCCTCTCGAGGGGAGTGTTGTCTTCAGGCTGCACCGGAGCGTCATCATCGGTTCTCGCGCTCTCCGGCTCCGGAGCAACCGCTGCGGGAGTCTCTGCTACCGCCTCATCGGTCGAAGGAGCGGGGTCCCCTACGGCCGACGTTTCCTCTACCGGAGGCACCCAGCCTTCAGGCTTGGGCATATAGTCGAAATGATTTGACATTGTTTTTGCGTTTTGCGTTGGACGTTTTACGTTTTACGATGGACGTTTTGTATTTAGGATTATACGAATTTATTGAAAATAGGAGGTACGGGACTCGTGAAGTTCATATCCTGCCGGGTGACGGGATGGGCGAAGCGTAAGGTCTCGGCATGCAGGGCGAGGCGATGGAGCGGACCGCTTCCGTTGCCATAGCGTTTGTCGCCGGTGATCGGGCATCCAAGGTCGCGGGCATGAACACGGATCTGATTCTTTCTCCCCGTATCGAGGGAGAACTCCGCGAGAGTACGACCCTTGCCCTTACGGCGCACACGGTAGCGGGTGACGGCGAGCTTTCCTTCGGAGGGCTCTTCGGTGGAATATACCTCGTGCTGCACGGTCTCTGCAAGATGGCTGCGCACCTCGCCGCTGTCTTTCTCAAGTTCACCGTCGAGAAGAGCTACGTATTTGCGCTCGAGCACCATATTGTTCCAGTTGTGCTGCAGGGCATCCTTCGCCTCCATAGTCTTGGCGAAGACCATGAGGCCGGAAGTGTCACGGTCAAGACGATGGACGATGAATATCTTGTTGGATGGATGTTTCTGCTTTACATATTCACGAAGTATGCTGTAAGCAGTCTCCACGCTGCTCTTTTTCGAGGAATCTGTACCGACGGAAAGAAGACCATAGCCCTTGTCTACTACGATGATGTCGTCGTCCTCATAGACGAGTCTCAGTCTCGGATGGCGGAAGACCACGAAGGGACGCGTGAAATTGAGCTCCACCACTCCGCCGGAGACAACGGGAGCGTCGAACGCCGATGTGACCTGTCCGTCGACGGCAACATGCCCGAACTTTAGCCACTTCTTGAGGTCGCCGCGCTTGGCGTCGGGAAGAGAGGCTGCCATAAACTCTAACAAGGGAACATCCGCCTCCCCCTTGTTCTCACGTCGCAGGATGCGGTCGGGCTCCCACGCCCCGCGCATATGCCCGGCCCTACCTGTTTTTCCTATATTTTTCATTTTATTAATTTTCTTCTATCATAATTTAAACACTTTCAAGGCTAAAATTATTTATAATCATGTGATATTTTTCCCTTTTATCATCAATTATAATCCGAGTTTCAAAAAAATTAGTTATTTTTGCACGTTCAAACACATCATACACAATTATGAAGAAAACACTGACAATAGCAATCTCGCTCATAGCAGCCATATTTCCCGCATGCATTTCCGCACAGCTTTCCACCTACACATTTCCGAGTAAGGTGAAGGGTCCGGACGACCGACCGGAATCAATCATCGAGAAAATGGACCGCCACGGTGTATTCAACAGGATAGAGGTAGCTGCCAACATCGGCACTACTGGTCTTGGCCTCGAAGTGGCTTCTCCGATGACGAAATGGACGAAGCTCCGCATTGGTTTCGACGTGATGCCGCAGTTCACCATCCCCATGAATTTCGGAATGGCGAGCTATGTTGACGGCCAGGTCAACGACAAATTCGACAGGATACAGGAGATGATGTATAACATGAGCGGAATGACGATAGACCAGAACGTGAGGATGGAGTCTAAACCGACGATGACCACTTTCCGCCTCCTCGTAGACGTCTATCCCTTCCAGAACAACCGGCACTGGCATTTCACAGCCGGATTCTTCGTCGGAGGCTCGTCCGCGGGAAAGAGCATCAACGCCATGTCTGAGATGCCTTCGCTGCTGGCCCTCAACATGTATGACCGTCTCTACCGAGGAATAACTTCGGAGGATTTTCTCGACAACGTCTATGAGAATCCTCATTTCCTGTATGAAATCACCGGCATTCCCTCTCTCGACAACGAATACCTCAATGGTCCCATGATGGAGGAACTCCAGAAGAAGTTCCTGTCTATGGGTCAGCTGGGCGTCCACGTGGGCGACCATAAGGACGGCACGCCCTACATGATGATGCCCGACAAGGACGGCACTGTAAGCGCAAGGGCGAAGGTAAACCGTTTCCGGCCCTACCTCGGCTTCGGCTACGGAGGCGCACTCAGCCCCGACGGCAAATGGCAGGCTTCGGTAGACGCAGGCGTGCAGTTCTGGGGAGGTGTCCCGAAAGTCACTACCCACGACGGGACAGTCCTCAACGATCTGGTGAACCTGCGCGGCAAGGTCGACACCTACATGAGCCTGATGAAGGCGATACCCGTCTATCCGACAATCGATTTCAGAATATCATACACCTTCTAAACCGAAGGGAGACGTGGAGGAGATATTCCAGTTGCTTTGGCAAAGCCGGATGCTCGGGCTCTCTTTCCCGCTGGAGGGAGGTGGCTCGGTCAGAGTGATGGATCCCGGAACCCTCAATAGGGATTCAGGACCCGACTTCTTCAACGCGAAGGTGAAGATCGACGGTAAGACCTGGGCCGGAAATATCGAGATACATATGAAGGCCTCCGACTGGCACCGCCACGGACATGACTCGGATCCGGCTTACGACAATGTTATCTTGCACGTTGTAGCGCTCAGCGACACGACAATCAGCCGACGAGACGGCTCTGCGATTCCGCAGATGAACGTACGCCTGCCGGAAAACTTCTACCGGACTTTCGCCTATCTTACGGGCACTGCCCCGGAGACAAGGTGCGCGTCGCGGCTTCACATAATAGATTCTATTCGTAGAGCAGATTGGATCGAGACTCTTTCCATAGAAAGGCTCCAGCATAAGGCCACAAGAATTGAGGAAACTCTGCGGAATACACATGGAGACTGGAACGCAGCCTGTTTCCTGACACTCGCCCGAGCCCTTGGCTTCGGGCTCAATGGCATCCCCTTCGAGATGCTCGCGCAGAGCATCGACCTCAACCACCTGCGCCGCCACTCCGACAATATCCTTCAGATGGAAGCGATATTCTTCGGCCAGGCCGGCATGCTCGACCCGACCGTCAACCAGACTGACAGACGCTACCAGCTGATGTGCCGGGAATATCAATTTCTTGCCCGAAAATATTCGATGCATCCTATTCCGCGCGCCTCATGGAAATTCGCGAGAACGCGGCCTCAAAACCTTCCCTACCGCCGTATAGCGCTGCTCGCGAAGGCAATGGCGGAGACTCCCGACCTGCTACAGAGAATCATAAAGACCGAAGGCGACGAGGATATGCTGCGCCAACTCTTCAGATGGCAGGTGGATCCCTATTGGAGCCGCCGCTACACGTTCGGAGCGGACGGCCAGACCGAAGCGAACCCGCCGTCGCTTTCCGAGCCAAGCATAAGCGTACTGCTGATTAATGTAGCGGCGCCACTCCTCTACGCTTATGCGCTCCTGCATTGCGACCACGATCTGAAAGAAGCAGCGGCAGCCCTGCTGACAGGGCTCCCGCCGGAAAAAAATTCAATAATAAGAAACTGGGAGCATCTTGGGTTGAAGGCAAAGGACGCCGCTACATCGCAGGCGCTCATCCATCTGCGAAGGGAATTCTGCGATCGCCACGAATGCCTCCGATGCCGCTTCGGGCATTATCTTCTGCGTTGCGAGGCGGTTGCGCCCGCTATCCCTTGAAAACTGAAACCGACATTATTATTCCCTCAAGATCAGTCGGAGACTTAACGATCGTCTCCGAAAACGCCACCTGAACGTCGCCTATGTCGTAGAGCCAGATGAATTCCTGCTCATCGGCAGGATTGATGTAGGCCGTGACAAGGTCGGCACTGTTAAGATTCAAAGCGCCCAGTATATAGTTACGAAGGTCTTCGGCCATGAGGTCGCCGAGATGGAGGTTGCTGATGCGAGCCTCCTCGCTATTGACTACCTTTACGATCCATTCACCGGGATTTCCCTCGATATCAGTATATAGAGGCGTACCCTGACCGTCGGTCAGAATCCCCTCAAAGCCATAGTCGGCGCTGTCAAGACGCTCTCCGACACGGACGGCGTCGACCAGAGAACAGACCGTCATGGCGATGTCGTTGTCGGCATGAAACTGACTGTCGTCCGGATTCGCCACATCAAGGCCTACCGGAACAGTCCTGTTGCCACAGGAAACCAGCACAATAAGCATAACGGAGACCATCAGCAGCCAGGCTTTCTCTCCGCCATAACAATACTTTTGACCAATGCAGTTCATATGTCAATTAGAAAAACTCCGCAAAATTACAAAAAAAATCGATACCTAAAGATTTTTTAACAAATAAAATCATTAATTTTGTAAAATGAATTGGAACTCGCTCATATCCGACAAGCGACTGGGGCTCGAACAATACCATGACCCTCAGCAGCACACGCGCTCTGATTTCCAGCGCGATTATGACCGGCTTGTCTTCTCATCCCCTTTCAGAAGGCTGCAGAACAAGACACAGGTGTTTCCTCTGCCGGGCTCCATCTTCGTCCACAACCGTCTGACGCACAGCCTTGAGGTGTCGTCGGTAGGACGGTCGATGGCCAACGAGGTGGCCAACATACTCATCGAACGCCACGGCTACGACATTCGCACCGCTTGCCTGAGCGACATGGGCGACATAGTAGCCACAGCCTGCCTCGCCCATGACCTCGGGAATCCACCTTTCGGACACAACGGAGAGAAGACGATCTCTACCTTCTTCACCGAAGGAAAGGGAATGGCACTGAAACCGTTCCTCACTCCCCATCAATGGAGTGATTTCGCTCATTTCGAGGGCAACGCCAATTCATTCCGGCTGCTAACCCACAAATTTGAAGGACGACGCGAGGGTGGCTTCGCGATGACCTACAGCGCGCTCGCATCCGTAGTGAAATATCCTTTCGCATCTACTCTCGCGGGGGAGAAGGGAAAGTTCGGATATTTCGAGACGGAGGAGGAGACTTATCTGAAGGTGGCCGAAGAGCTGGGCATTCCCGAAATAGAGCACGGACGCCATGCTCGCCATCCATTCGTGTTCCTGATGGAGGCGGCCGACGACATTTGCTACCAGATCATGGATCTGGAGGACGCCCATAAGCTGAAGATTGTCTCCACCGAAGAGGTTAAGAGCCTGATGCTGGATTTCTTCGATAAGTCTGAGCAGGAACACATGACGGCCTCTATGAGGCGGCTCGACGACCCCAACGAGCAGGTTGGCTACATGCGGTCGAAAGTGATAGGAGCTCTCGTAGGAGGATGCTCGAAGGAATTCGCCGACCACGAGAAGGAGATACTCGCGGGAGACTATCATGGAGCGTTGACGAAAAATGTAGACGGACGCCTTGCCGACGCATATGCCCGATGCAGCGAGACGGCCTGGAAGAAGATTTATAATTCCCCTCAGGTAATTGATATAGAACTGGCAGGCAACCGCATCATAACTTATCTGATGGAAAATCTTGTAGGAGCGGTCATGGCGCCTGAGAAGGCATATTCGCGCCTGCTGCTCGAGAAGGTGCCTCGCCAATACGACGTCCGCTCCGACAGCCTCAACTCAAGACTCCAGGGAGTGGTAGACCACGTTTCGGCCATGACCGACGTCTACGCGCTCGACCTATTCCGCACGCTCAACGGGCATTCGCTTCCGGCGGTGTAATCAATGATAAATGATTAATTATTAATGATCAATTAATAATGACCAAAGATAAGATAATAGTATTTCTCGTCTTCCTGTCGGGCTTCCTCAACATGACGGGGCGCGACTACAGGCCGGAGGATATAACGAATCCGAACATAGCCAATAGATACGAGTATGTGGCTGATCCTGAAGGACGGTTGAGCGCTCAGACTCGGAGTCTCGTTAACGCACGTCTGCAGGCCGTACGCGACTCTACGACGGCCGAGGTGGCGGTGGCTGTAGTGCCCTCTATAGGCGACTATACTGTGGAGGACTTCTCCGAGAAGCTTTTCACCCGATGGGGAATCGGCAAAAAAGACAAGGACAACGGAGTGCTCCTGCTGATTTCTCCCGACAGCCGCGAGGTTCGCATCCAGACCGGTTACGGCGCAGAGGGTGTGCTTCCAGACATCACATGCGGAAAAATCATACGCGAGGCCGTGATACCGAACATGAGAGAGGATTGCCTGGATTGCGCCGTAGACGAGGCGACAGCCATGATAGCACGCGTGATGACGGACCCGGAATATGCGGATGAACTCCGTTCCAGCCTGAGAGACAATCATTCAGGCATGGATGAGGCCCCGGTCAGCAAGGAGACTATGATGGGATTCCTCGGCTTTATAGCAGTTGCCCTCTGGCTACTGGCAGGAGGAGCATACGTCTCGTGTCGCCTCAAGACCCGGAAGATGAAGACTGCCCCGGAAAAAGCACATGAATGGAGGTCGAGACTTATTCTGCTTGGATTCCTTTCAGTGGGCACACTTCTGACAGCGCTTCCGTTTTTTCTTCTGGCCCTCTTCCATTACCGCCGGGCACGCTACGGAAGCCACAAATGCCCGAAATGCGGAGGCAAAGCAGAGCTACTGAAAGGGAGCGACGCTCTTGGAGCCCTCACGCCCGCGCAGCAGTTCGAGCAGAAGATCGGGTCGGTGCGCTACGACGTTCACCGCTGCCGCACATGCGGAAATACGGAAGTGACGGGGTATCCTGCTCAAAACACCAAATACACTCCATGCCCCCACTGCGGCACCCGTGCTTATCACTTTATTGGCAACACGACTGTGCGGCAACCGACTTACCATGCCGAAGGGGAAGGAATGTCGAGCTACAGATGTGAATATTGCGGACATCAGGACAACAAGGGATTTCGCATCCCTAAGAAAGATATGGCTGCCGCGATGGCCGCTGCTGCGATCCTCGGATCGGCTCGCCGGCGCGGAGGTGGCGGAGGGTTCGGAGGCGGTTTCGGTGGTGGATTCGGCGGTGGATTCGGCGGAGGAAGCACGGGAGGTGGCGGAGCTTCAGGAAGGTGGTAGACTCTATTCCTTTCTGAAACGTATTGAGGCTCCCTGATACGGGAACTTCACCGTAAGTGTCTTGGCGAGCGCGTCATGCTCGGCCTGAATGTCATGAAGCATCCAGCTTCCCTCGGCATCACGCCATTCGACGTCGTAGACCGTAGGGAAGGCTGTTGCCTTCAGTCTCGCTTTCCTCATGCCAGGACTCCACCCCGCGCCATTTTCGCGGGCACCATCCATGTAAAAGACATCATAGCCGTCCTGGAGAGGCAGCACGGCAATCCTGTAGGCGCCTCCGAGTCGGGCGTAGGAATCGTCCTGCTCATAGTCAAGCATGGAGTATATTCCTGCAAGATCAAGGGCTCCGAAGGAAAGCCCTTCAATAACAAAAAAAATGTCCGCCCCCGTTTCGATTGAAACCTCTGTCGGAGCGGACGTCATATTAATAAGGGAGGCGTCGATTCCCCCCGATGTATTGGGAGTCAGGATCGGACTTCCGATCGGGACGAGCTCCGACTGAAAGGTTACGATGTGGCGATAGTCGCGGTTGCCGGCAAATACACTCCAAACGCTGCCGTTCCTAATCACCCTCCATGCGTTTTTTCCCCTATACGGATCGATTCCTTCAGAGATTTCAGATGAAGCCAAGACCCTGCCGGAGGGCTCCTCTACAATCTTAACAGAAAGGAAATCGACGAGCGAGTCGCCAAAAGGATCAGGTTTTGACGCGGGCCTCACCTCAATCCTGACAGTCGAGACTGAATCACTTGGAAAGGAAGCGGACCATCCCTTCATGGAAGTGTCGGCGACCCGGAACTCAGCCGAGCCTAACGTTTCACGCACGGTAGGGCCCGGCATGGGAGCGGCGATCAAAGAAGAGGCCGACGAGAAGATTCCGACAGCGGCGAAGACAAGAATGATCACGCCTATGGCCATGTTGATTCGCTTCATGGTTCGCTGAGTGAAATGGCCACGGAGTTTTTCGACAAAAAAGGTGACAAGCCACCACCAGCCAAGCGCACCGCCGATGATTCCGACGAAACCGAGAAGGTAATGATAGAACTTCATTCCCTCGATGACGAAATTGAACTGGGCGAAAAGACCTATGATGAGGAATAGGATAAGCGGATTGGAGAAGGTAAGGGCGAATCCCTTGAGTATGTCCCCCTCGCGCGAGGGAGCGCCGTGGTCGGCGTCGGCGGCTATTGATCCGCCGTCAGGTTTCTTGCGGATAAGCCATATGCCGAAGAAAATCAGCACCACTGATCCGAGAAGCTGGATAGGGCTGCGGTGGCGGTTGATGAATTCCTCAATGAAAGAGAGTCCGAATCCGGTCAGCAGACAATATATGAGATCGGAGATCGCAGCCCCTACCCCGGTATAGAATCCGGATAGCCGCCCCTTGTCGAGAGTGCGCTGGATGCAATAGATGCCTACGGGGCCCATCGGAGCGGAAACCACCACGCCGATGACGAGACCACGCAATATCATATACACCAACTCTTCCAAATTAATTACGATTAAAGATTAAACCATCAAGCCATATCAATACTATTCCCGGACTTTAATTATGTATTATATACCCTCCGCCGGACTCCGGCTGACAGACGTAGCGCCGCAGACCGTATTTATATTTGCCTGTCAGCGCCGGTCCACCTACGGGAGCGCCTCCGGCCGTGATGACATCGTAGCGTGAGCCGCATTCCGGACAGAAAGCTTCAAGATTATCAGGATCGATCTCCACTCTGACGGTCTGACTCCGCTCGACGGGGCATGAAAGGTCGTAGGCCAATGGAACGTTGGGATCCGCCGTAAACGGGTCTATGCCTCCGATGAGCAGGACTCCTCCGAATCCGACATATGTGTTGGAGTTGAAATGAAAACCTGACGGACTGACGACGCCCTGCCAGTTGATAAAATTTCTGTAGATGCCTACGCCAGAGACTCCGTAGCTGTTCCACATTCCGGCGCCGGAGAGATTTATGTAGACCGGGAGTGAGGGTATGCGGTCGTCGTCGACCTGACTGCACGACGCAACCGCCGACAGCATGGCTATCAGCGACATAGACAGGCTACCCTTCTTCAGAAAGGATAGAATTCTGCACACTCTCATCACCTGAAGGGAATTTCTTACTTATGAGAAAGGAATCGACCGAAGCACGCTTGCGAACTGCTCGGTCATCTTCTGCATGGGGCCCGAAATCATAGGCTTCAGCATCATGGGAATCTCTATGTCGATCTTTGCCTGCGCGCGGCATGCCGCATCGTCGACAGGATGGATGTCGAGCTGCAGCTGAAGGGGCACAGGCGTGCCCTCCCCTTTCAGCGTGATGCGGGAGGGTGCGGTTCGCTCTGCAACCCTGAGTCTTATCGATCCTACCGGTCCTCCTGGAAGCTCGATGCTGTCTTCCGTAAGGCGAATACTGTCAAACATCTCTTTCTTGTCTGCCGGAATCTGGTCGGCAGGGACCTGCGCAAGCAGATCCTTGAGCGATTCAAAATTGCTCAGACGAGAGAAGACACTGTCGGCGGAGGCCTTTAGAGTTACTTCTTCGCTTTTATATGTTGCCATGATATTTATTCGTTTTCTGTTGTGGGGTTTTCAGTTGTCAGAATGCCTCGTGCTGAGGAACCCATGAGTCGGGATTCTTCCGCCAGTCGCGGAGAGTCTCGGCCTCGGAGGGACTTATGAACTGTATCTTTTCAGCCACTTCAAGCATCGCGGTATACGAGCACAGCGACACTGCGTTGATGTTGGCCTCGCGGAAACGCTTGATGGCGATGGGGAACTCATAGTTGAAAAGAGCGGCTATGCCGACCGCCTCGCAGCCTGCGTTGTTCACAGCCTCGATGGCGCGCACGGCGTTGCCTCCGGTAGAGATGAGGTCTTCGATGACGACTACCTTCCATCCGGGCTTGAGGTTGCCCTCGATTGTGTTCTCCAGACCATGATCCTTAGGTTTATGCCTTACATAGTCTTAATGAATCGGCTTGTCGTCGGCAGCCAGAAGTCCCC
>JAIDTS010000119.1 GCA_029060585.1 Muribaculaceae bacterium | reverse complement strand
AAATGCTTGCGGTCTTCAGCCCTGTCGATTGCCTCGAGTCCGGTGCCGATGATCGGCACTCCGAGCTCTGCGAGCGGCGCGGCAAGGTTGATAGCAGTCTGTCCTCCAAGAGTCACTACAACTCCATCCGGCTTCTCGAGACGCACTACGTTCATCACATCTTCCACCGTCAGCGGTTCAAAGTAGAGTTTGTCGGATATACTGTAGTCCGTCGATACTGTCTCCGGGTTGTTATTGATGATTATTGCCTCGTAGCCCTGTTCGCGTATCGTCTGTATAGCGTGTACGGTTGAGTAGTCGAACTCTACTCCCTGGCCGATACGTATAGGCCCGCTGCCAAGCACGAGAATCTTTTTCCTGTCGCTTACCACCGATTCGTTTTCGTCCTCATAAGTAGAGTAGAAATAAGGCACGTACGAGTCGAACTCACCAGAGCAGGTGTCGATCATCTTGTAGACAGGGATTATGCCGAGCGACTCCCTCATCTCGCGGATGTCGGCTTCTGAGCGTCCTCTTAGCTTGGCTATGTATCTGTCGCTGAATCCCATTCGCTTGGCTTCCCTCAGAAGACCGGCATCAAGCGTCTCTGCGTCGCGGATCTCCCATTCCATCTTGATGATATTGTTGAGTTTCTCAAGGAAGAAGAGGTCGATTCCGGTCTTCTCGTAGATATGCCAAAGCGCTACTTTGCGGCGAAGAAGCTGGGCGATGGCAAGCAGTCGGTCGTCACGTCCGTCCTTTATGTAGTCGAGTATTTCCTCGGTTGGCATAACCTCGAATTTCTTTGAGTAGAGGTGGTCTACGCCGGTTTCAAGCGAGCGTATTCCTTTTAGCAGCGACTCCTCGAATGTTCTGCCCACGCTCATGATCTCTCCGGTGGCTTTCATCTGTGTGCCGAGCAGATTGGAAGCTTCGCTGAATTTGTCGAATGGGAAACGAGCTATCTTTGTCACAACATAGTCGAGGGCCGGCTCGAAACTTGCGGGAGTATTCGCGATCTGGATTTCGTCGAGAGTCATGCCTACTGCTATCTTTGCGCTCACTCGTGCGATAGGGTAGCCGGTGGCTTTTGACGCTAATGCCGAGCTGCGTGATACTCGTGGATTGACCTCGATGATGTAATAGTTGAACGAAAGCGGATCGAGCGCGAATTGGACGTTGCAGCCTCCTTCTATCTCGAGGGCGCGGATAAGCCGGAGCGCCGAGTCGCGAAGCAGCTGGTATTCCTTGTTGGTTAGGGTCTGACTCGGAGCCACCACAACGGAGTCGCCTGTATGTACTCCTACGGGGTCTACGTTCTCCATGTTGCAAATGGTGATGGCGGTGTCGTTGCTGTCGCGCATCACCTCGTATTCGATCTCTTTATAGCCCTTGATCGATTTCTCTACCAGAACCTGATGTACAGGAGAGAGAGCGAGTGCGTTGCGCATGAGTTCGCGCAGCTCATCTTCGTTGTCTGCAAATCCTCCGCCAGTGCCTCCAAGTGTAAACGCCGGCCGGAGCACTACCGGATATCCGATCTTCTCCGCTACCTGGACTCCTTCCTCGATGCTGTTTACAATTTCCGAGGGAAGTACAGGCTCGCCGAGGCTAAGACACAGTTCCTTGAAAAGCTCTCGGTCTTCGGCCTGCTCAATGCTCTTGAACGATGTGCCTAAGATCTCCACGCCGCACTCTTCGAGGATACCCTTCTTTGCGAGCTGAACCGCCAGATTTAGACCCGTCTGACCTCCGAGACCCGGAACAATGGCGTCCGGACGTTCGAAACGTATGATCTTCGCTACATATTCCAGTTTCAAGGGTTCCATATATACCTTATCGGCGATGCCCGTATCGGTCATGATGGTGGCGGGATTGGAATTGACGAGAATCACTTCATAACCTTCTTCCTTAAGGGCGAGGCAGGCCTGGGTGCCGGCATAGTCGAACTCGGCTGCCTGGCCGATGATGATGGGGCCTGATCCGATGACCATCACCTTCTTTATATCTTTTCTCTTAGGCATTTTTCACCTCTCTTTCCTTCTTATGTTCCTCCATATCGCGGATGAAAACGTCGAAGAGATAGCCGCTGTCCTGCGGACCCGGCGCGCTCTCCGGATGATACTGTACTGAAAAAATGTGTTCCTCTTTGTTTCTAACTCCCTCTACAGTGCCGTCGAGCAGATTGAGATGCGTTATCTCGAGATCGGTGTCACGTACGCTTTCCGGGCGCACTGCGTAGTTGTGGTTCTGCGATGTGATCTCGATCTTTCCCGTCAGCATGTTCTTCACCGGATGGTTAGCTCCGCGGTGTCCGAATTTCAGTTTATACGTCTTGGCTCCGAAGGCGAGTGATATTATCTGATGGCCCAAACAGATACCGAAGATGGGCAATTTGCCGCGGAGTTTCCTGACGAGGTTCTTCACTTCAGGCACGTCTTCCGGGTCGCCGGGGCCGTTCGATATAAAAATACCGTCTGGCTTGAATGCCATGATTTGCTCGGCATCCATGTTGAATGGCACGATGATTACGTTGCAGCCTCTCTCGTTGAGAGAGCGGATGATGTTGAACTTTATGCCGCAATCGATGGCCACCACATTGAATTTCTGGTTTGGCGTGCGTGAAAACCAGCGTTTCTTACAGCTTACCTTAGCCACTACTTTCTTGTCTACCGGAGTGTCTGCGATCAATTTGATTGCTTCCTCCGTAGGAGTGTCGACCGGGACTATCGCGGCCCGCATACATCCCTCGTCGCGGATGATACGGGCGAGCTTGCGAGTGTCGATTCCGCTGATGGCCGGGATATTAGCTTCTTCGAGCGTCTCGGTCATTGTCTTGGTATAGCGGAAGTTGGAGGGTGACTCGCAGCATTCGCGCATCACCATGCCTCCAATCGTGGGAGATTTGGTCTCGAAGTCATCGTCGGTGATGCCGTAATTGCCGATCAGCGGATAAGTCATCACTACGATCTGGTTCGTGTAGGAGGGATCGGAGAGTATTTCCTGATAGCCTACCATCGAGGTGTTGAAGACAACCTCGCCTACGATGCTGCGTCTTGCTCCGCAGCTCTGGCCCGGAAACTCCATTCCGTTTTCCAGTACGAGTTTTACATCTGCGTCTTTCATATATGTTGACTGTAGAAACTGTTTTTTTTGTTTAATGATCTAAATAATAAATCTGTATTTCAATACCCTTGGAAAATAAGATCTATTAGTTTGCCTTCGTAGATTAATCTTTCCGGTTTGCCTGTGAGAGTCATACCCTCGAATGGTGTGGCTTTTCCCATTGAAGCGAATTTCTCCGGATTTACGACCCATTCTTTGTCAAGGTCGAATATCGCAAAATCAACTTCTTCCTTCACTTCTATTCCGAAGATCCGCCGCGGATTTAGGCACATTAGTTCTATGAGTCTTTTAAGCGAGATAATGCCTGTCTTGACAAGGTGAGTGTAGCATACTCCGAAGGCCGTTTCCAGTCCTACCACACCCATCGCGCTTCCTTTCAGACCGCGGTTCTTCTCGTCGGCTGTGTGGGGCGCGTGGTCGGTGGCGATGCAGTCGATAGTGCCGTCTTTTATTCCTTCTATCAAGGCCTTCCGGTCTTCACTGCTTCGGATTGGCGGATTCATCTTGAAGCGACCCTCGTCTTTGAGGTCTTCGTCGCAGAAGACGAGGTAGTGGGGACCGGTCTCGCACGTAACTTTTACTCCCCGTTTCTTTGCCTGGCGGATCAGCTCGACACTCTCTTTTGTGGATATGTGGCAGACGTGATAGCGGCAGCCTGTCTCCTCTGCGAGTTTTAGGTCGCGCTCAATCTGACTCCATTCACTTTCAGAGCATATACCCTTATGTCCGTTGGCGTTGCAGTATTCTCCGTCGTGGATGTATCCTCCCTTCAGTAGATCGTTGACCTCGCAGTGGGCCGCTATTATCACATCGAGCTTAGCTGCTTCTTCCATTGCCTTGCGCATCATATCTTCGCTCTGCACTCCGCTGCCGTCGTCGGAAAAAGCAACTGCATATTCCTTGAGAGCAGACATGTCCACGAGCTGGCGGCCTTTACGGTCAATTGTGATTGAAGCGTAAGGATAGACCTTGATGCCTGCGTCCTCGTTGATGAATTTAAGTTCTTCTCCGATATTCTC
>JAIDTS010000118.1 GCA_029060585.1 Muribaculaceae bacterium | reverse complement strand
ATGAAAATCGAAGAGATAAAAGACATACGGATCGAGGATTTCGACTATCCACTCCCCGACGACCGGATCGCGAAGCATCCACTCGCCGACCGCGACAGCTGCAAGCTCCTCAGGCACCGCGACGGCGCGACGACCCACCATATATTCAGCGAACTTCCGGAACTGCTTCCCGATGGTGCCCTCCTGGTGATGAACAATACACGGGTGATCAACGCCCGCATGGAATTTTTCCGCGCCTCCGGCGCCCGAATCGAGATATTCCTTCTCGAACCTCTTGACCCGCGCGACTATGCAGTGGCATTCCAGACCCGCGGTCGCTGCACATGGCAGTGCCTTGTCGGCAACCTCAAGAAATGGAAAGACTCGTATCTGGAAAAGACCCTCGACATAGAGGGCCGCAAGGTTGCGCTCCGCGCAATACGCCACGAGGCACTGCCCGGAAATGCCCATGCTGTGGAATTCATCTGGGACGATCCTCTGGTGACTTTCGCCTCGATTGTGGAGGCCGCCGGCAACATACCGATTCCTCCTTACCTGAACCGAAAGTCGGAGGAATCTGACTCTACGGACTATCAGACCGTCTACAGCCGAATAGAGGGAAGTGTGGCGGCTCCCACCGCAGGACTCCACTTCACTCCGGAACTGCTCGACCGCATCCGAGCCAAGGGCATCGAGACCCGCGAGGTGACCCTCCACGTCGGAGCCGGAACATTCCAGCCCGTGAAAAGCGAGGAAATCGGCGGCCATCCGATGCACCGAGAGACATTCGAGGTTGACCTCGATCTCGTCCGCTCGCTGCGCGAGGCTCTCGAGAGGGGGCGCCCGGTAATAGCCGTCGGAACAACTACTGTCCGCACTCTCGAGTCGCTTCCCCTTCTCGGCATTCGACTGATGAAGGGCGACGACTCAATGGTGGTAGGGCAGTGGGAGGCGTATGGCGAGGAGGCTCTTTCCACCGACACTGTAGAGTCTCTCCGCGCTCTGGAACTCCATATGGAAAAGGAGGGCGCCGACCATCTTTCCGCCGAGACTTCCATCATGATCGCCCCCGGTTTCCGCTGGCGTATCGTAGGAGGCATGGTGACCAATTTCCATCAACCACAATCGACGCTGCTGCTGCTCGTTAGCTCCCTGCTCGACGGCGACAATCTCGCCGACCCCAAGTGGCGGCATATATATAAGGAGGCTCTCGACAAGGGCTACCGCTTCCTCTCCTACGGCGATGCTTGTTTATTTATGGGCGATGCACATAAATAAACAAACGGTCAAGAGTTAAGAGACAAGAACCAAGTTTATCTGAGAAAACGATGACAACGATAAATATTCCCGGCTCGAAGAGTATTGCCGCCCGCGCGCTCGTATGCCGACTACTCGGCGGCCACGACACCAAGCTGACCAACCTTCCCGACTGCGGCGACACCCGGGGTATGCTGCGGCTGACGGAGGCAGTACGCGATGCCCTCCGTAAAACGTCAGACGTACAACGTACAACTACCATAGACATAGGGGAGGGGGGGACCACACTCCGATTCGGAATGGCGGCTTGCGCCTCGATTCCGGGTCTCGACATAACCCTGACAGGGAGTCCGCGTCTTATGGAGCGTCCTCACGATACCCTCCTTAAGGCCCTGCGCGAAATGGGAGCCGAAATTAGGCCGATACCCTCCGAAAATGCCATCCATATCATGGGGCACCTCCTTTCCGGAGGCACCCTGCACCTGGACGGCAGCGTGAGCAGCCAGTATCTCTCCGCGCTTATGCTCGCCGCTCCCACATGGATAGCAGATACGCGTATAGTGCTCGAGGGGCAGGTGGTCTCGCGACCTTACATAGAGATGACAGCCGGAGTGATGCGGGCGTTCGGCGCGGATGTCTCCATCGACGACTCAATGGAGGTAAGTGTTCGTGCCACCGGCTATGCGCAGTGCGCCCGCTACGACATTGAGGGTGACTGGAGCGGAGCCTCATATTTCTTTGAGCTCCGTCTTATAGCCGAAGCACTCGGCATCAACCTCCCCGATTTCGAGATGCCGACTCTCAAGTCCCCTGCTGAATCCCTGCAGGGCGACAGCCGAGTGGCGGCCATCTTTGCCGATGCACAAGCCACTCTCCGCTCTCCACTCTCCACCCTCCGCTCGCCACTGCTATTCAATCTCAACGATGCCCCGGACCTCGTTCCGGCTGTAGCCGTGGGATTCTGTGTGGCCGGGATTCCGTTCCGCATAGATGGGGTGGCGCATCTCCGCCATAAGGAGAGCGACCGCATGGCGGCAATCGCTATAGAGCTGGGTCGGCTCGGCTATGTGATAGGGACTGGCGAAGACTCGATGTGCTGGGACGGATCCCGATGTGAGCCTGAGGAAGAGCCGTTGATCCGCACATATAAGGACCATCGCATGGCGATGGCCTTCGCGCCGGCGAGGCTCGCTTTCCCGTCTCTGAGGATCGAGGACCCTACCGTAGTAGAGAAATCCTTCCCCTCTTATTGGCATGAATTCTCAAAAATATGCAGGGATGACAATTAGCCTGAGAGACTTCCCGTTTTTTACTAAGCGGCTTGTCCGCAATCTTAAGACTGAAGACTAAAGACTGAAGACTTAATATGACTGGAGCATTGATAATACTGGCGGTGACTGTCGCGATCGGCGTGCTGCTGTGGGCATGGGAGAAATTCCGCACGCAGCGCCACGGACAATCGCTTCACCATCATCACCAGACTATAGAGAACGGCGGCCAAAAGCCGGAATCTGATGACTTGGAATCTTCACAACCAGACAACCAGACAACTCCACAACCCCCATCTGTATGCTGCGGGCTACACGCCATCTGCGAGAAGACGGGACAGATCAACGAGCCTCCCGTCTACTACGACGACGAGGAGCTCGATCGCTTCGCCGGACGCCCTGCCACCGACTACACCGATGCTGAGACGGAGGAATTCCGCGATGTCCTGCTGACCCTCCTTCCCTCCGACGCTCCCGGCTGGAGCGTTAGCCTCGAGAAGAGGCGTATTAACCTACCCGCCGAACTCGTGCCTGAACTGGAGCTCCTCCTTTCCGAGGGATGACGGAATTGCTAAGGCAATTAATAACTGATAACTTAAGACTCAAGACTTAAGACTCAAAACCATGAATTATGAATTATTACAGTATGCGTTTTTCCGAAACGCGCTCGCGGGCGTGGTATTGATATCTGTGGCCTGCGCGGTGATCGGAGTCTATGTCGTCACAAGGAGGATGACATTCATAGCCGGCGGAATCACCCACACCTGCTTCGGCGGGCTGGGGCTCGGCTTCTTTATGGGATGGAATCCGCTCGTTACGGCAGCATGCTTCGCGGTTGCCGGAAGTCTGGGTGTAGATGCTATGTCGCGCGGCCGTGTCAGGCAGGACTCTGCCATCGCGGTGGTATGGGCCCTGGGAATGGCACTTGGCATTCTCTTCGTCTTCCTCACACCCGGCTATGTGCCGGAGCTCAATTCCTTCCTCTTCGGCAACGTGCTAAACATAACGCGCACCGACCTGTGGCTCTTCGCGGCTTTCGCCCTGGTCTCAGTCGCGGTCTATGCGGCCTTCGGGCGAGTCATCATGGCGGTGAGCTTCGACGAGGATTTCGCACGTACGCGCCATCTGCCCGTAAGACTCGTCAATACGGTTATGATGGTAATGGTGTCGGTATGCATAGTGCTGACCATAAAGATGATCGGAGTCATGCTGTTAATGTCGCTCATCTCTCTGCCGCAGCTCGTGGCGGAACGTCTCACCCGCAGCTATTCGCGAATGATGCTGATCTCCGGACTGGTGTCGCTCATAGGATGTATCGGAGGCCTCTGGCTATCCGTTCTGATCGACGTGCCGGCTTCGGCCGTCATTGTAATTCTGCTGACTATGTTTTATGGCCTATCCCTTTTAAAAAGAGGGTGAGGACAATCTCTCATACGAAATATGCTTTCATGCGAAAATGCGAAAAAAGGGATCCCGTTCGGGTCCCTTTTTTTGTTTCTCGGTGAAGCATCGGTGTCAGTTGACACGCTTGGGGCTGACCTCTATAATCGAACCGT
>JAIDTS010000117.1 GCA_029060585.1 Muribaculaceae bacterium | reverse complement strand
TTCGGAGTAAGCGACCATCTCGATGAGGCGCAATATGAAAGCGTCAGAATGCAACTGGCGATTGCTTTCGGTGAAGACGACTCATATCTTGAGACCTTCGAAAAGGACATGAAGTATTCCGACACTCCTATAGCCACAACTATATCGGAAAACCTCGCCGATATATATCAGCCGCTCTACGACTTCGTAGTAGAGACGCGCGAGAGCGAAGGGGAGAATCTCGAGGAGGCTTACCGGGCCTGCAAGGAAGGATTCCGGGAATACTGGTCGCAGACGCTATGCAACGTCATGAGAGCGCTTAATTCAATTCATAATGCATAATTCATAATGCATAATGGGCTACGCGATAACTAATTATTGACGAAATAAACTGATAATCATGATACAGAGACTTATGAAATGGATGGATGAGTCGACATGCAACTTCATGGCGGCTCAGACCATCTGCAATGAACTTGACAAGGCCGGATTCATCCAGCTTGATCCTCGCGATGATTGGGATCTCGAATGTGGTGGAAAATACTATGTAGTGAAAAACGACTCGGCGGTATTTGCATTCATCGTCGGAATTGACGCTCCCGGATATTCGGGCTTCAGGATCATATCATCGCATAGCGATTCGCCATGCTTCAAGATAAAGCCCAACTGCGAGATATACGGAGAGGGGGGAGTAGTGAGCCTCAATGTGGAGAAATACGGAGGCGGAATCATGTACACATGGTTTGACCGTCCGCTCTCAATATCCGGACGCGTGATGACGCAGGGAGAAGACGCTATGCATCCGGTGATGACTATGGTAGACCTGAAGCGTCCCGTCTGTACGATTCCCCATCTCGCCATACACTTCAACCGTGGGGTCAACGAGGGAAACAAGTTGAGCGTTCAGAAAGACATGAAACCGGTGATAGGTTATTTCCCGGCGCATAGAATAGAGGAGTATAAGAATCGGGGAGGAGTCGTGAAATGTCTGGTAGCCGAGCAACTCGGTATCCAACCGGAAGAGATAATAGACTATGAACTCTGTCTCTATCCGTTTGAGAAGGCTCGGCTCATAGGCTCCAGTGAGGAGTATCTTCAGTGCGGGCGTATTGACGACCTCAGCATGGCCTTCGCCTCTCTCGAGGCGTTGCTTCAGGAATGCGACACACCCTGCGGTGCGACCCGCGTCATGGCGGTTTTCGACAACGAGGAGACCGGGAGCGGCACGAAACAGGGTGCACACTCGCCAGTATTGCGTATGATTCTGGAACGTATCTGCCTCTGTGTGGGATTCGGACCGCAGGCTTTCTACCGAACCATAGCCAATTCCTTCATGATCTCAGCCGACGACGCACATGCATGGCATCCGAACTACAACGAAAAGTATGACCCGACAAATCACCCCGTGATAGGTGGTGGTCCTGTGGTGAAAATCAACGCCAACTGCAAGTATATGACCGATGCAGACGGGGCTGCGGTATTCCGCTCCCTATGCGAGGAAGCCGGAGTGAAATGTCAGTATTTCGTCAATCATTCCGATGTTGCGGGAGGGTCTACTCTCGGCAATATACTGACGGGGCAGCTCGACCTTCGGGGCGTAGACATGGGAGCTGCCATATGGGCGATGCATTCAGCAGCCGAGACCGCAGGAGTGCAGGACCATCTGGATATAGTCAAGGTGTTCAGAAGATTCTTTACTTAATGCATCATGCATAATTAGCTGCGCTCAAGCTAAAGCAAGTCATAATGCATAATGCATAATTCATAATTCATAATCGCCTGCTGATTGATTATCGTGGAATCTTTTTTATACAAAAAAGGCCGCTTCTGCATAAGGAGCGGCCTTTTTGATATGTTTTATATAATCAGCTTGCGGGAGCGGGGCAATAGCCGTCTTCCACGCAGATATAGTGGCTTGTGGGATGGTCGCAGGCCGGGCATTTTACAGGGGGCTCGGTGCCAACGTATTCGTATCCGCATACGAGGCAATGCCAGGTGACTGGTGTCTCACGTTTCCAGAGAGTGCCCTTCTGGATCATGTCGAGGAACTTGGCGAATCGGTCGTAGTGGAACTTCTCCACAAGAGCTATAGCCTCAAAGTGGGAGGCGATGTCGTCAAATCCTTCCTCCTTGGCGGTCTTTGCGGCAGCCATATAATAGTCATAACCGCCCTGCATCTCTTCCTTCATAGCGGTCTGGAGGTTGTCGACGGTCTTGCCGAGGAATCCGGCTTCGGTGTCGACGGAAGCTGTCACCTCTGTGTTCTGCAGCATCTTCAGGAATACCTTCGCATGGTGAAGCTCATTGTCGGCTGACTCGCGGAAGATGACGCCTACGGGGAACAATCCCTCCTTGTCGGCGATCTGAGAGTAGTAGAGATATCGAGCATAAGACTGTGTCTCGTTCAGATAGGAGGCACAAATGAGTTTTTCTGTCTGTGTGCCTTTCAGACTTTTTACATCAGCCATTTCAATCAAGATTTTAATAGTTTAAGAAATCAGGTTGTAGTCCTTCATTCCGGTTTCGGTCATTGTTTGTACAATAAACGAAAAGGTGAACCTGTTGGTTCACCTTTTCATAATGTTTTTTAAGATTTGTGATGAATTTTCAAAACTACCTTTTCAGGATATAGGTGCGTCTGGGAGCAAGGAGGCCGGTCAGGCGTCCCTTCTTGACGTAGAACTCCTTGCCGTATACCTCGTCTCGGTATTTGCCGTCGGGCAGCGATGTCTTGACGTCGAGCGGTTTCGAGAGGCCGCTCAGGTTGATGAGGGCGGCTCCTTTGTCGCCGCGGTTTACGGCCAGCACCTCGCCTTCGGCGCATGTCTGGATGTCTTCTGGCTGCCCTGCCATGTCGCGGCGGAAATGATTGACGGCTACCACTTCAGGATGGAAGTACTCGTCGTTGCCGGCCGCACCGAGTCGGTTGTCGCCCCAGTAGTTCTGACGGGTGCTACCAGCAGGACGGCTGAAGAAGAGGGGAGTGCCTT
>JAIDTS010000116.1 GCA_029060585.1 Muribaculaceae bacterium | reverse complement strand
GGACTGTGTGCCCAGATCATGCATATAGGACCATACGACACGGAACCTGCATCGCTTGCAGCCATTGACCGATTCATACAGTCTAAGGGTTATTTAAATGATATATCCAAAGAGCGCCGTCATCATGAGATATATCTTTCCGACCCGAGAAAATGCAGTCCAGAAAAGATGAAAACGGTTCTCCGGATTCCAATAGTAAAGAAAACATGAACAAATATTTAGTGCTACTATGGACAGCAATAAGATTTATCCAAGAACAGGTGACAACCAGACGGTATATCTTAAATCGGTAATCACTCGCCCGACAATAGAAGTCGATGATTTTACAATCTATAATGATTTTGTGAATGATCCGCGAGACTTCGAGAAAAACAATGTGCTTTATCATTATCCAATCAACCATGACCGACTGATTATTGGGAAGTTTTGTTCAATAGCTTGCGGTGCAAAATTCATATTCAACTGCGCCAACCATACCCTGAAGTCACTTTCCACCTACACATTCCCGCTATTCTTTGAAGAATGGGATTTGCCGAAATCCGAAGTTGCAACGGCATGGGATAACAAGGGTGACATTATCATAGGCAATGATGTTTGGATTGGCTATGACGCCGTGATCATGGCCGGAGTAAAAATTGGCAATGGTGCTATTATCGGTGCTCGTGCCGTAGTCACCAAAGATGTGGAGCCTTATTCAATCGTTGGAGGCGTGCCTGCGAAAGAAATACGCAAACGTTTTGCAACGGATATTGTTGAGAAACTTCAGAATTTGCTATGGTGGAATTGGCCAGTTGAAAGAATAAAGGAATCTATTCATGACATTCAATCCGGCAATATAGAAGCCTTTATCAAAAGATAACAGGTAAAAATACCTAATTATCGAGCAAATATACAAAGTTCACCCATAATTTAATATGAAATTACGTCTTTTTACTTTGATGGTTGCTTTTACTTTGGCAGTTGCAGCTAATGCCATCAATAACAACAACCAACCGGAGAAATATACAATATCCTATGGCGATACCATGCGAACCTACAGCATGTACTTACCGACATCTATTAGCAAAGGAGCCCCTCTCGTCGTATACACTCATGGCTACGGTTCCAAGAGCCGTTGGCGCGAGGATCTAAATGCGGTTGCAGACAGTTGTGGATTCGCCGTATGCTACCCCGATGGCAGCCCAGATTCCCGTGGCTACGACAGTTGGAATGTCGGGTATCCGACGCAGGAAGGTATGGATATAGATGAAGCAGACTTTTTCCGACATCTTCTTGACGAAGTGACTTCAAGATTCAGCTTAAGTAACACAAACGTGTTTATGGCCGGATGGTCTAATGGTGGTGACCTCTGTTATCATCTTGCATATACTGCCCCTGAGCTGTTTAGGGCATATGGATCTGTAGGTGGTCTTATGTATGAGGATATGTATAAGAACAATACTCTAACACTTCCGATACCCTTTATTGAGATTCACGGGAACGCCGACGATGTTGCTATGTGGCATGGCGACCATCTCAATATAGGGGGCTGGGGGCCTTATATTCCGGTACCTCTTGCAATTGCTACCATAGCAGCACATAACCGCTGCACCACCATGACAATTGATACAATCCCGAACAGGCTCGACGCAAGCCAAATGGTGAAACGTACCTCCTACAGTGACTCTCCCACAGATTGTGATGTGATTCTATATGAGATTGAGGGTGGCAAGCACTCTTGGGCTGAAGAGGAAGTGAATACGTCAGAAATCCTGTGGGAGTTTTTCTCACGCTATCTTATAGAGGGGAATTAGAAGATATGAATGTAGAGGAACTTAGGGAGTATTGCCTGTCGCTGGGTGAGGTGGAGGAAAAGATACCGTTCGGGAAATTCGCCCGGAGGTATGATGCTACACTGGTGTTCTATGTAAAGGGACACATGTTCTGCATGTTCGACCTTGATGATTTCACCTGGGTGGCTGCGCGCTCTACGGCCGAAGAAATTGAGGAAATAGCTCTCAACCACACGGCGTTGCTCCCGGGACGAAAGAATATGCGACTGTGGCTCAACGTTGCTCTTGGCGGGGACATCACAGATTCAATGATTTTCGATCTCGTCAGCCGCGCTTACAATATCATTAAGGATAAGTATTCACCGATGAATAAAGACTGACCCGGACAAGTTACTATATTCCAAGGCAGAGAGGTTATTTCTCATTTAACAGGGTCGGAACAGAATTGGCGACGGCCGCAACGGATGCAGTGCTCGCCGCGCCAAATGCTGTCGAAGTGCTCCATGGCAGCTTCAATCAGATTCGGATCGTCGGTTAGAATTCCCGCTTCAAAGTTGCGGCGGTTGCTGCTTTTCATGCCGATGCCAGCCCCTGTCAGAT
Source organism: Muribaculaceae bacterium (assembly GCA_029060585.1). The sequence goes on along the minus strand of JAIDTS010000116.1, from coordinate 597 downwards.
TGGCTGATCCGACATAGACGGACTGGAAGTCGAATATCAGCATCTTGAAGTGAACACGAGGACACAATACCCGTTCCAAGGTATTCTTCAGTATGGGATATCGGTCAAAATCCTCACGGAAGGCGGGTCCCGGTTCCTTGGCATGGATAAGGCGGATCTCAACGCCCCGTTTCAACAATTTGGCGAGGACAGCAAGAAACGGCTCGGTCGCCGTGCCGGACTTGACGTGAAGGTCCTTTATATCGGCCGTGCCGATCCAAAGCGACTTTCTAACGGAAGCCACTTTCGCCATCACCTTGTCATAGTGATCTTTGCCGGATATAAATTCTACTGCCATTCGGATGCAAAGTTAGTAATTTTTCCTGATTCGACAATAGAGGCAGTCTAATGTTAATTATTTCACATTCCCTATCATAAGAATATCAACTTTTTTTTGTATCTTTGTATTCGGGCTGGCAATTGCCAAGCCCATGACATTAACGAAACCGGAATGTGGAAAGTCTATACCGATAACAAAACCATTCATCATGGCCTGCACTAATGAGTTTATAGAGTTTGTATGCGATGCGCTTTCTCCGCTAGGAGAGGTGCGGAGCC
>JAIDTS010000115.1 GCA_029060585.1 Muribaculaceae bacterium | reverse complement strand
TCTACTCGGAAATGCCCGAGGTCGGCGATGACGGCTATCTTCTGGCCTTCGGTCACCTTTTCACCGATCTGGTCGTTGATGAATGTTAGGGTAGCATCTCGTGGAGATGATACGCGTGCGTCGCTGAGCGTGCGGCTTTTCTCGTCGAGATTGCGGCGTGCGATGTCGATGTCGAGATGCTTTACGTTTTCGGAGGCCTGAGCCACGCGTTTCTCGTTGGCGAGTTGCTGCTTCATCTGCTCGAGTTCGAGGCGTCCGGTGCTGACGGCGAGTTCGGCCTGGCGCACGCGGTCGCCGGTTCCACTGCCTATGCTGTCGAGATACCTTTCGTTGCGCAGCTCGGCCTCAAGACGGCTGAGGGTCATCTCCTTTACCTTCACCTGCATCGCGAGGTCGGTGAGTTTTGTGTCCGAGTTTACGCGCTGCTGGTCAAGCTCATGGTTTTTCATTGCGATCTGGTCGCTGAGTTGGTTTACCTCGTTTTCCGTGCTCTGCAGGTCAAGGCGGAGGAGGGGAGTGCCGGCCTTCACAGAGTCTCCTGCTCGGCAGTATATCTCTACGATGCGGCTGTTGATAGGCGAGGTGATGATCTCCTCGAAAGCGGCACTGACCGTGCCTGTACCGGTGACGGTCACGTCGATAGTGCCGGTGTCAGCTGTTCCTATGATAAGGTCTGACTTGGCTACGGATGCACGCATCATCGAACCAAGTCCGATGGCCACAGCCACGATTGCTACGGCTATTCCTCCTATCTTGAGTATCCTGTTGCGTTTAGCTTTTCTGCGTTCCGAGTTGGGTATCTGTCTGTCCATTGTTATGCGTTTTGCGTTGTTCGTATTGCGTTTGCCAAAATCCATGCAATAGGCGTGCCAAAAATACAAACATTTAATAATCAATATTTAATGCTTTTAAGAGGTGTACGAAATCGGACGATTCTGTCCGATTTCGTATGATAGGATAATATACATGACACTCAATGCTACACAGTCAATCGGATGAATAATTTGGATATTCAGAAAAAACGGCTTATCTTTGCATTGTAAAAGCAAAGAATAACTCCATGAAGAATTCATTGATAGAAAAAATTAAAGAATATTTATCAAAGCAGCCTATAGAAAAGGCATGGTTGTTCGGATCAATGTCCAGGGGTGAAGAGCGTTCTGATAGTGATGTGGATATTCTTGTCCGGTTTGATCCTTCTGGAAATGTAGGATTGTTCCAGCATGCTGCTATGATTTCCGAACTGGAGGATCTTCTTATGAAATCTGTGGATCTGGTTTCGGAAAGTGCTCTTTTGCCATGGGTAAAGGATAATGTAGAAAAGGAAAAAATATTAATATATGAGAGAAAAACCGCGGGATAAAGGACGACTGCAACATATAGCCTCAGCAATATCTAATGTTAAAAACTTTCTTGTTGAGCGAACCGCAGATGATTTTCTTTCGGATGCGATGTTGTATTTTGCTGTCGTCAAGAATATGGAGATCATTGGAGAAGCGGCCTATATGTTAACACTTGATTTTAAAGAGAATCATCCTGATACGCCTTGGAAAGATATCATAAACATGCGTCATATATTGGTACATGGGTATTATCAGGTCGATTCAAGAGAAGTATGGATGACAATAAAGAATGATCTACCGATATTAGAAAAGCAAATAGAACGATATTTATCCGAATATTAGAATATTAATTGGATGAAATTGAAATATTGCTATATTGAGAAATTGGAAGATAAGTATCTCGGTGAAATTGGAACTCCGAGAAGAGACGCTTTTGAAGAAAAGGTAAATGCAGAGATAAAAGCCTATCTAAATAACCTAATGACAATGAACTTAAAGAAAACTATTTTTGCTGCTCTGGCTTTATGCCTGGCGTCAGTGGCGGCCCATGCGGCTGACTACAGTAAGTATTATGAGAATATTCCCTTGAAGATCAATCAGGTGAAGGATTTCTCCGTTCCTTCCTACAGTGTGAAGATCTCCGATTTCGGTGGTGTCAACGATGGAGTGACTCTAAATACAAAGGCGTTCGAGAACGCAATCGCGCATCTTTCCTCTAAAGGTGGAGGCCATCTCGTCGTGCCGGAGGGAATTTGGTATACCGGGCCAATCGTATTCGACCACAATGTCGACCTGCATCTCGACCGCGGAGCACTGATCCTTTTCAGCGATAATCTCGCCGACTATCCTGTGATCAAATCAGATTGGGAGGGACTTTCCACTTATCGGGCCATGTCGCCGCTCATGGCTCGCGGAAAGAAGAATATCTCCATTACAGGAGAAGGCACCATCAACGGCAATGGACAGGCATGGCGTCCGGTCAAGAAGATGAAGTTGACCGACAACCAGTGGAAAACCCTTACAAGAAAGGGCGTGACTAACGATAAGGGTGACATCTGGTTTCCGAATGAAAAAGCGATGAAGGTGTATTATGATAAGGAAACTCAGGAAAAGGTGCATTCAGGCGATCCTAAAGCCTTGGAAGAAGCACACGACTTCCTTCGTCCGGTGCTGGTGTCGTTCATCGGATGCAC
>JAIDTS010000114.1 GCA_029060585.1 Muribaculaceae bacterium | reverse complement strand
TATTTTGTAAAAAATATGAAATAATTTTGTAACACGCTTAATTATTTTGTAACAAAACAGTAGATGAGGCAAGCTAATTAGGCTTGCCTCATCTGTTAAAACGTTGATATATAAATTAATGTCTTTCTTTTGGTGCTTCTTATCGCTGAGCTGTCGCCCTCATCTCTTCTTCTGAAAAAAACTCTTCATCAGGGCGCTGCATTCCTCTGCGAGCACTCCGGAGTTGACTTTTGTCTTCGGGTGGAGTGGCGATTTACCGCCAAAATATGAATGGAAACCGCGCTTCGGATCGTCGGCCCCCCATACCACGCGACCAAATCTCGACCATCCTATAGCTCCTGCACACATATAGCATGGCTCCACCGTGACATATAGCGTGCATTCCGGAAGAACTCTACCTCCGAGGTTTTCCTGCGCGGCGGTAATAGCTATCATCTCGGCGTGGGCAGTTACGTCGGTCAGTCTTTCGGTCTGGTTGTGGCCCCGTGCGATTATTCTGTCGTTGCAGACCACTACAGCGCCAACGGGCACCTCGTCTTCCGCAAAAGCCAGTTCTGCTTCCGTGAGTGCATGTCTCATCCAGTATTCGTCATTCTTCGGCGTCATCTTCCTGGTCTTTAGCGCAGGCCTCGGCAACTTTCTGCATCAGCCATCTCGGTGTGGAGGTAGCGCCGCATATACCAATGCTTGAGGCTCCCTCTATCCAAGCGGGGTTCAATTCGGTTTCGTCGGTGATCAGATAAGTCTTCGGATTCACTTCCTTGCATTGCGCGTAGAGCACCTTTCCGTTGCTGCTCTTTGCTCCTGAGACAAACAATATGACGTCATGTCCCGCAGCGAAGTCACGCATCCGTGGCATACGATTGGCAACCTGGCGGCAGATCGTATCAAACCACTGGAACGAACCTTTTTTCTTTCTCGACTTGATCTCGGCCACTATTTCCTGAAACCCTTCGATAGATTTCGTGGTCTGGGAATAGAGCCAGATGTCGCGGTCAAGGTCGAGTGTGTCGAGGTCGGCTTTGTCTTGAATCACGACCGCGCTTCCTTCCGTCTGCCCAACGAGTCCGTTCACCTCGGCATGTCCCGGTTTTCCGTATATGAGTATCAGGGGATCCTTTGCCGGATCTCCTACAGGCTCCGCGGGATTGGAATAGGCGTCCTTGATGCGTTTCTGGAGCTGTAGCACCACGGGACATGTCGCATCAATTATCTCGATACCGTTGCGGCGCGCCGTCTCATATGTGGAGGGGGGCTCGCCGTGTGCACGCAACAGCACCTTGACGTTGTGAAGTTTGGCGAATTCCTCATGGTCTACCGTTATGAGTCCTTTCTTGCGGAGACGCTCCACTTCTCCGGCGTTGTGCACGATATCGCCGAGGCAATAGAGCACACCCTTCCGCTCCAGCACCTCTTCCGCCTTGGATATGGCTGTGGTCACACCGAAACAGAAGCCACTGCCGTTGTCGATCTCTATCTTAGCCACGTGTCTTATCCTCGAAAAGTTTGACGAGCACTTCCATCTGCTCCTCCCTCGTCAGGTTGTCGTTGTCAAGCTCGAACGCATCGTCGGCCTTGCGAAGCGGTGATTCTTTCCTGGTGGTGTCGATATGGTCGCGCTCCTTGATGTTGGCGAGCACGGCTTCATAGTCAGAGGGAGTTCCCTTCTCGATGAGCTCATCGAAGCGTCTTCGGGCCCTTACCTCGGGACTTGCCTTCACGAAGACCTTCATCTCCGCGTCAGGGAACACAGTGGTGCCGATGTCGCGCCCGTCCATTACTATACCCTTATCTTTGCCATATTGCTGCTGGAGCCCGACGAGATAATGGCGAACTTCCGGGATTACTGCCACCGGACTTACCCACCCGCTGACTTCCATTCCGCGGATTTCCTTTTCTACATCCTCTCCGTTGAGCAGCGTGTGCTGTGTCTCCTCCGGTGTGATGATGAAAGATATGTGGATGTCAGGCAGGGCGGCTATGAGCGACTCGGTGTCTACCCCTCGTTCCTTCGAGGTCATTCCGTGGCGGATGGCATAGAGTGTAGTAGCGCGATACATCGCGCCACTGTCAACGTATACATATCCGATTTTTTTAGCGAGCTGCTTCGCCATAGTGCTTTTGCCGCTCGAGCTGAATCCGTCGATAGCTATTGTGATCTTCTTCATTTCTTCTTTGTTGTGGTCTTTTTCGATGAGCTCTTTTGGGGAGGCACCTTTCCCTTTGCCGAAGCCTTCTTTGCCGGCGAAGCCTCTGTCTTCGGCTTGACGGTCTCTGCCTTGGCGGTAGCGGGCTTGCGGGCAGGGCGCTGCTTCACCATGCGGAGCACCTGGGCAGTCCTCGCCGGAATATACATTTTGAGCCATCCCTTTCCGGCTGGCGAGTAGAGTGGGTCGGGGGTGGTGAAATGGTGCACGCTGTCGTCAATGAGGCCGTGTCCGCCGAATTCCGGAGAGTCAGAGTCGAGTACCACCTCGTATTCCCCGGCCGGAGCGAGGAAGCCATAGTCGGGAAACGACTGGTTAGGACTCCAGTTGAAGACGAAGATAAGGTCGCCTCGCTTGAAGGCGAGCACCTGGTCGTCGTCTTTCTCCCAAAGTTTCTCTACAGGTTTTGCCTGGAAATTGTATTGTTTTTCCACCAGCCCGACCATTGAGTTGTCGAAGCGGTTGAGGTATTTGTATTTGAGGTCTTCGCGGTCTACGAGGTCCCACTGCCTGCGGGCGTACTTGTGGCTCCAGCCGTTACCCTCACGCGGGAAGTCGATCCATTCCGGATGTCCGAACTCGTTACCCATGAAGTTTAGGTATCCTCCGTTGATGCTTGCGAGTGTCACAAGGCGGATCATCTTATGGAGCGCCATGCCGCGTTCCACGGTGAAATCGTTGTCTCCGTCCATCATGTGCCAGTACATCTCTTTGTCGATGAGGCGGAAGATTATGGTCTTGTCTCCCACGAGGGCCTGGTCATGGCTCTCGCAATAAGAGATGGTTTTCTCGTCGGCGCGACGGTTTGTGAGTTCCCAGAATATTGATGTGGGATGCCAGTCCTCGTCTTTCTTCTCCTTTATCATCTTGATCCAGTAATCGGGGATTCCCATTGCCATTCTGTAGTCGAATCCTATGCCGCCGTCCTTGAATTTTACGGCGAGTCCCGGCATTCCGCTCATTTCCTCGGCTATGGTGATGGCGTTGGGGTTCACCTCGTGGATAAGGATGTTGGCGAGCGTAAGATAGACGATTGCGTTGGTGTCCTGGTTGCCGTCATAATAGTCCTGATATCCACCGAATGCCTTCCCGAGTCCATGGTCGTAATAAAGCATGGATGTGACGCCGTCGAATCTGAAACCGTCAAATCTGTATTCCTCCTGCCAGAACTTGCAGTTGCTCAGAAGGAAGTAGAGCACGTAGTTTTTTCCGTAGTCGAACAGCAATGAGTCCCAAGCCGGGTGCTCGCGTCTGTCGCCGCTGTTGAAGTAAAGGTCGTAGCTACCGTCGAGGCGTCCGAGACCTTCCACTTCATTTTTAACTGCATGGCTATGCACTATATCCATTATCACGGCTATTCCAAGTTCATGCGCGTCGTCAATGAGGCGCTTAAGGTCATCGGGAGTGCCGAAACGGCTCGAGGCTGCATAGAAACTGCTGACGTGGTAGCCGAACGAACCGTAATAAGGATGCTCCTGTATGGCCATTATCTGGATAGCGTTGTAGCCGTCGGCCGCGATGCGGGGTAGTATTTTAGTGCGGAATTCCTCGTAGCTGCCTACCTTTTCCTCCTGCTGCGCCATGCCGATATGACATTCGTAGATGAGCAGTGGCTTCGTATCGGGAACGAAGTCGGTTACTTTGAATTCATATGGATGTTCCGGAGCGTATACCTGCGCGCTGAATATCTTGGTCTCCTCGTCCTGCACTACTCTTGTCGCATATGCAGGGATGCGCTCTCCCTGTCCACCCTTCCATGTGACGAACATCTTGTAGAGGTCTCCGTCATGAAGCTTGTCGGCGGGAAGCTTTAACTCCCACGATCCGCTGTCCCCAACAGGGCTGAGCTTGTAGTCGTCGTTGAGTTTCCAGTCATCGAATGTTCCGATGAGGTGTATCGAGGTTGCGTTAGGCGCGAATTCGCGGAAGGTCCAGCTGCCGTCCTTTTCGTGGTGAAGTCCGAAATAATCGTATGCGTCGGCGAATTTCGAGAGAGAGCCAGAGTCGGCGGTAATCTCCTTTATTTTCCGAACAGCGTCTTCATGTCGACCGACGATGGCTTCCTCGAACGGTTCGAGCCAAGGGTCGTTGCGTAGGATTTCGAGTTGTTTTTTCTTGCGGGCCATATATATGGATTTTAGTGCGTAATGCGTAATGCGTAGCGCGTGGTGCGTGAAACGTATATCATAAAAACACTCAGGCGCGGGGTATTGTTGCGGAGTCAGGAGAATAGCTTGCGTATTTCCTGCCGCAGCTGTTCGGCCTGTTGGTCGCCGTGCTTCATGGCGCCGATCACTCCGTTTACGTATTCGTCGATGTTTGAATATCCCAGTGCCTTGGCTACGCAGCTGCCGGTAAACATAGGCTTGTGGTTGAAGACCCTCAACACTCCTTCGTAGTCTCCTCCGCGAGCCATCCTGCGGAATACTGCAGCGAGCTGGTCGTAGGTCTCGCGTGGCTTGAGTTTCTTTATAAGGCTTTTGATGTGTAGCTCAAGAGCGGTGATGCATGTGAAACGGGCATCGATTTTTCGTTCTACGTCTCGCTTCATCCTGTGGCGCGTGTGCTGGAGTGCCTGACTTTCGAGCATCTGCTCAAACTTGTGCATCACTTCCTGCCTGACGGCTTTGAGCACTTTCTTCGGGTTGCGGTTGCGTATTTCCGCCATAGTTTCCACCACTCCTGGAGCGAGGAAAATGTTTTCGACTTCCGCTACTTCCGGTACGAGAATGTGTTTTGCGCGGAGGTATTCAACTTCCTGCTCACTCCTCCGGTCTCGGTCTACGAGTCCGTAGCTTTCTATGCGGTGCATAGAGCGTAGCGACTGCATTGTGCGGGTAGATTCGATCACTTTATCGCAGCTGCCGAGGGGTTTTACGGTGAATTCGGGGAAGACGACGCTGTAGAGTCTCATATCGATGCTATGGGAGGTATCTCCTTCCGTGAAGAGGATCGGTCTGCGGCTCCCCATCATCTGTAGGAAGATTTCGTCGGGGAGTTCTCCGTCTGCGATTATCTGGTAGCGCCAGGAGTGCTCAGCGGCGTCATAGTCCTTTATCCAGATTGCTGTGCGTCGTGCCTGTCCCGAACTGAAATTGGGGTCGTAGGTGTCGTAGACGAATCGGCAGTCGCTCCGAGAGCGTTCTATACGGTCCCATAGTATCCCTATGGCCGTTGGGTGCAGGAAGAGCGTAGGGGAGTCTACGAGGATGAGCGCACCCTGCGGAGCGAGAAGTGTCGCGGCTATATAGTAGAGTGCGGCCTTCTCACCCCGGCTGAGCGAGCGTATGCTTATCGAGTCCTTCCCCGAACGGTTTCGTATCTTGGCCTTTCCCTTTTCTGTGTATATCGTATTGCCCGGGAAGGTTTCCTCCCATATTTCCTTTAGAACACGAAACCGCGCCTTCTCCTCTTCGAGGGAAAGCACGGTCATAAGTTGCTGCAGCGATCCCGTGACTCTTCCGGGCATACCTCCCGTGACTGCCGAGACTGCGTATGCATCTTCCGGGTTAAGCGCAGCTATTTCATTCATGAAGAGCGATTTTCCACTACCATTTCCACCAAGCAGCGTATAAAGTCGGGCCTGGCGTCTTTGACGCGGCGGAGTATCATTATAGGCGGATGAGCTGGCGCTATCTGGGGGTAGCTGGATTGGTTTCATGGTTGTTCAGTCTTCAGTCTTCAGTCTTGAGTCTTCAGTCTTGAGTTTTATTTGGAGAGGGATGAGATACGGGCTATGTATTTGCCTATGATGTCGAATTCGAGGTTAACTTTTGTTCCGGCCTCGATCTCCTTGAAGTTGGTGTGGTCGTGGGTGTAGGGTATGATGGCTACTCTGAAACTGTCGGCCTTGGGGTCGCAGACTGTCAGAGAGACGCCATTGACAGTTATTGAACCTTTGTCAACCGTCACATATCCTCTCGCTGCCATCTCCGGACGGAAAGCGTAGCGGAAGGTGTAATACCAGCTGCCGTCGAGCGGCTCTACGTTGGTGCAAACCGCGGTAGTGTCGACATGTCCTTGCACAATATGGCCGTCGAGCCTGCCGTTCATCTTCATCGATCGTTCGAGATTGACGAGCATTCCCGGTTTGAGATTGCCGAGGTTGGAGCGGTCGAGAGTCTCCTGGACGGCAGTCACGGTATATGTGCCGTCACCGGGCAGGCTCACTACAGTCAGACATACGCCGTTGTGGGCCACCGACTGGTCAATCTTGAGTTCGTCTGTGAAGGAGCACTTCATCGTGATGTTGACGTTGGTTCCTTCTCTTTCTATGCGGACCACTTCGCCCGCTTCTTCTACTATTCCTGAGAACACTTTAGAAAGTATTGAGTATAAAGTATTAAGTATTTACATTCCGAAAAGGCCCTTTAGGGAATTTACGGCATCGTTTACAGTGTTGCCGGCGGGAGCGGCAGACTGTCCTTTCATCTTGAAGCCGATGCAGATACCGTCGTATTCCTTCAGGAGCTTGTCGGCAGTCGAGACCATCTTGCTGCCGCTGATAGTAGCAGCGAGGGTCATGATCTTCTTGATTTTATCGGCGTCAAACATTACGTTGATACCAGTTGGAGTCTTTTCCACGTAAGCGTCCATGCTTCCCAGCTTCACCAGACCTCCGGCGTTGAAGTTGAATTTGAATATACCCTTGCTTTTCACTTCGAGGGTTCCCTTGATGGGGAGTCGCTTGATGTTCAGGGTGAAGTTGCCGGCAGTGTCTACTTCGAGTACTGCCCCTGTAAGTCCGAATTTCTTATAATATTCGTCGAGCTGGTTCTCAACGGCGCCAGCAGCGGCGGAGCCACCTGCCTTTTTGAGGAAGTTATCGCTCTGGAATGTCACGGCTGAGCCTGTAGAGGTCCATTCTCCGGCTATGTCCTCCACAGTCAGGTCTGTCTTTGTGAACACACCTTCCACTATGTTGCCCAGCGCGCCTCCGGCACCTCCGAGGATATCCTTGAGGTCGGGTGAGGGGGTAGGGTCCGCGAATGCGGCGGTGGAGCAGGAGAGTGCTATGGCTGCGAGCGCCATCTTGAGAATGCTTGTCTTTTTCATCTTTTTTGTCTTTGAAGGAGTTTACTTTTATCTTAGACAATCTAAAGGATATAAAAGTTTAACCCGTCAATAATCGTAATCGAGAGAGAACTGGTCGACGTAGAGCACCGACGACGATGATCCCGTGAAATAATCACCGTATTTTGAGGAGGCGCAAGTGATCATTATATATCGCGGCACGATGGAGGTGCTTTTGTATTCAAGCTTGATCTCGAATTCCTCGTAGCTCTCCATGGTGCTACCTCGTTCGAGCTGCCCATAGCCGATCACATAGCTTGCGTTTTTGTCGAAGAGCTGACGGTTGTTGGGATTCGTACGTATCTCGTAAGGAGCGGTCCAGTCTGTCATCGCTATATAGATGGAGCATGTGTCGGGACGACCCTTCAGGTATTCCATCTCTTTGTTGGAGTAGTTGATCTCTCCGCTGGTGTATTGATAGTAGCCTCTCAGTTTCGTCGGTCTCACTGTCCATGGGCGTCCGAAGTCGAGGATACCGTTGGTACCATCCACTTTCTTGAAACTTCCTGTAAATATGGATCCGGCAGCGAGCTTGCCGATACCTGCGATTCCCTTGAACTCTGTTTTCAGTTCCGCCGACTGGCCCGTGAGTCCTGCCGGCACGTAATCGGATGGTTTCACGTTGCTTTCACCCAGTGTAGCGGCGCCGGTGTTGCCTGTATCCCAGAATCGTCCACCTGCAGGCCACTGCTCCGCGCCTTCGGCCCAGGGACACCATATCTTGCCGTTCTTCCACCACTGTTCGAAGTCTCCGTCGGGAAGTACCTCTGTAGCCTGAGTCGTAACTGTGATCTCATTTCCCTTGTTGTCGTCGCTGCATGCTCGCACCGTGTATTTAGTGAGGGGGTTCAGATGTTTGATGCAGCAGCTGAAGGCACCATCCTTTCCTGAAGTGTCGTCGTCGGGAACGCGAACCCATGTGTCGGTTCCATCCTCGCAGTATTCGAAGTAATTCGTGGCGTCTGCCGGACCCTCGCCATATGCCCACACCACCATGCTCCAGGGGTCGACGGCCGTGGTAGTCACCACCTGTTCGGTCCTCTGGGCGTAGATGGTCCAGTCTTCGGTGCGTCCCCATGCGCTGACGTCTACCCGGAACGGAGAGTTGAGGTCTATGTAAGATCCTTCCGGCACGGCGGGAGTAAGTGTGGAAATCTCCCTTGGTCCCAGCTTTATAGATGTGACCTCCACTTTCGAGAGGTCGGCCTTTTCCGGCATGCTGACGATGATGCGTCTTCCGACAGCGTCGATGACGCTCTCGCCGATCTGACCCGCTACGGTGAAGTAACGTTCTATATTCTGCTCGGCCGTTATCATCCATTGGTAGCTCTGGTAGAGCTTAAGCTCGACAGTCATCGGCACAGAGAGGTCCCATGTGCCTCGTAGCAGATCCTTGTTGCATTCGGCTCCCGGAGTGTAAGTAAAATCCGTGAACTGCACGGCCTGTATGTCTACCTCCTCGTCGAGGACAAGCTTGACTGTGAAGTCTGCGGAATCTATTTTAGCCGGACTCAGTTCGCCCTTTGCCGCGATGGTCAGTATGTTTTGCTGCAGCCTGGGGTATGGGAGGTCGTTGTGGATGCATCCCGCGGCCCCGATCATGGCTATCGGAAGCAATATGTTGAATAGTCTTGTCTTCATGTGTTTTTCATATTATGATTGATACTCCGAAGTTGATGTTGAAGAGGTTGAAGCGGAAGTTGATTCCGCTTGTGAACCTACTTCCCGATTCCTCTCCGTTTTCCCATTGTTTCTCGTCTTTCAGATGGAATCCGAAGATGCCGAAGGAAAGGTTGAAGGCTGCGTTCTTCATCATCATGATACTGACGCCCGGAGAGTAGTTGATGTTGAATGTCTGTGTTTTAGTGCGGGTATCGCGGATATTTCCGTCAAACGGGCGTATGAAATGCGAGCTTCCGGTTCCGATCGAGACCTCAGCCTCATTGAAGACTGCGAACCGTCCGCGCCGACTCAGTCCGAAATACTGCTGCAGGAATACAGCGGCAGAATAGGAATCGGAGGTATACTTGATATCGTGTAGGTCGAAACTCATATCTTCGTCGATGTCGACCTTGAAAGAGTTGACGGCCATGTCTCCCTTTGTAAATGCGAGTCGCATTCCGACGCAGAGGTTGTTGCGCAGGAAATAGCTGACTGATGGCTTGATGCTGTAGATCTTTCCCTTCAGGTCAATATCGTTGATGAGGGTAAGGATCTCCATGTCTTCGGTGTTGAGCTCGCCATAGTTGGCTGTAAGTCCTATGTGCCATAGTCCCTTCGGGTATATGAGCCAGTTGTATAGCTTGCGGTCGTAGCGTCCAAGGCGTTTTGTCGGAAGGGCCATAGGGATGGAGTCACCGCGCCAGTAGGTCATCTCGGAGAGGTCCGGCTTACTCTGCAGCTGAGGAGCCTTTCCAGTCAGGACAGACTCAACGTCGGAGATGTTGCCATCGGGAATCCACAGATACTGTCCCCCTTCGCGGTTCTCTTCGGGAAGATACCATACTGATTGGTTGATAGTATCCCGGACGGTGATGTATACCGTGTCTCGCACCGTCGGAGTGCTTTGAGCAGCGATGTCGTTGCTGATGGCGATGGTCTCTTCGGCTATTTCCGTAAGGCTGGAAGCCGGCATCGACGATGCTTCGACGATTGAAATCGCCTCGCGTGAAGTTTCCTTGATCGTGGTGGTTGTGTCGCCGCTTTTATGAACGGGCGCGGTTCCCTTACCTGGAGACTGTCCGTTACGTTTTGCATCGAGGCTTTCCTGTGCCTCGAGCAGCTTGAGGGCGGTTTCGGAAAGCTTGTTTGCGGTTTTGGAGAGTTCTCCGAACGATTCTATGAGGCTCTTGGTGGCGGAATAGACGAGAGTGTCTGCCTTCTCCGGATCGGAATTGGCCGGAGCCTTTACAGGAGCCGCCGCCGAGGTCTGGGCTGCGAGCAGAGAGAGCGCGCACGCCGTCGTTGTCAGTATGGATTTGGCTCTTGTTTTCATAGGTAGAATGTTACTCCGAAGGTGATCGAGAAGAGGTTCACCCTGAAGATGGCTGATTTAGTGTTTCTGTTCGCTACGTAAATCTGGTCGGTGATGGTCTTTGTGTGGCTATAGTCGAAGCCAAGCACTCCGACGTTTACCTCCAGTGCGGAGAAGTTGTTGAGGAATACCGACATGCCGGGAGCCACGCCTATTCCGAGGTTAAAGTTGCGTTCGTAGTTTCCTGTGAGGTCTTCTCCGAGTCCGGTCATCAGTTTGGATTGCCCTCCTCCGAGGTCGAGCTGCACTTCAGTGAAGATGCCGAACCGTTGTGATTTTCCAAGCGAGAAGTAGTTGCGGAGCACCGCCATTCCGTGGTAGCTGTGTGAGAGGCGGTAGAGGTGGTCGAAATCAAAACCCATATCTGGGTCGAGAGCTATCTCCGCGCTTTCGAGTTTTGTGAGGCTACGGTTGTATCCGAACTTTCCGCCGGCCGCGATGTCGTTGTTGAACGCATAGAGCAGCATGGGGGAAAGTTTGAAGGAGTACGTGTCGCCCGTAACTCCCTGGAGCACAAGAAACTGGTAGTTTTTCTGGTTGGACTGGTCGTATGACACGCTGATGCCGGTGATCCACTGTCCTTTCGGCACGAAGACCACCGATTCGAAATCGGGCGAGAACTCTTCCTCTTCCGCAAGCGCCCTGAAAGGCGTGGCGGAGACAAGGAATGTCAGCAATATCAATAAAGTGTGGAATCTCTTCATATTTGGGTTAGAATGTCGGAAATTGATAATCCGTATATCCATTAAAACGCAAAATTAGTAAAATATTCCAAAATTTCAGCGGTATTTACATAAAAAGTCTTTATTTTGTGCCAATTTGACCATAAAATACCTATGTGTAGGTCCACTCTACCCCCTGGGGGAGAGTGAGATTAGCTCGTAGTGTCAGCGGCTTTGCTCGCAGGATGGGGGGAATGAGAAATTTTAGGACTTTTTGATTTCGTATGAGAGTCGGCGGTCGTCTTTGTTATCGTCGAAATTGGCTCCGATTAAATAGAGAGTGCGTGAATCGGTAACGTATCGTCCTGCGTAGTCGCGGTCCTGAATCTGGTCCATGGCTTCTCGAACGCTTTTATTGTATTTAAACTCAAACACGTAGACGTAGTCTGGAGTAAGCACTTCGAGGTCACTTCGTCCTTTATATGAGTGTCTTTCCGCCTGGGCTTCAGTTCCGGACAGGAGGCATAGAAGATATGTGATCGCACGATATGTGGATTCCCGGTGGTCTTCTCCCGGAAGGTCTTTGAAAAGAGCTTCGAGCCTCTTCATGAACGCTTCCGGATTGCCTTCATAGAGATCGTCCTGGAATTTTTGAAGGTTAAAAGGACTGTCTGGTTTCTTGGAGGAAGGAACATAGAGAGGCAGGAGGTTTTCTGCAAACCCTATCTCAACCTCTCGGTTTGGAAACCTGAGGATATACCTTTGCCTACGCTGATCGTATGAGTCGATTGTAAGATAGCCGGTCTGAAACATCAGGGCAGTGACGTTGTCGGATCCTAAGCCCGAGGCTATCAGATTGCTGTATGATTGAGGCTCTCCGTTAAGAGCCCCCGGGTCGATACCGCTTTTCTTAATTTTTTTAGCGAGGAATGTGGGAGTGGCCGTTTCGAACCAATATGGCAGAATTTCCCTTGCATTTAATGCACAGAGCACGCTGAATGGATTATATATCCGAGGACCTTTAGAGGCAAATAGGTATCCATCGTAGAATTTGCGTAATTCAGTTAGAGTAGTGTCGAAATCTTCATTACGTTCATTAGCAAGAATTTCTATTCCGGTATGGAAATAGACGAGAAGTTCCTTCTCTGACCATCCACATATATCGGCATAATTACTCTGCATCGATATGTCGTTGAGGTTGTTCAGGTCGCTGAAAATGCTCACCTTGCTGAAACGAGCTACACCTGTAAGCATGGCAAACCTTATGTATTCGTCCATTGACTTCAGGTTGGAGAAGAATCCCTTTAGGAGAGCCTGATTCTTTTCAAACTGCTCCGGATTATCCTCTATTCCGAGAAGTGGCTTATCATACTCATCTACAAGGATAGCGACTTTTCGACCGGTGGCATCGTAGATACCTTTGATGAGTTTTTCAAATCGAATGGCTGGTTTTAAGTCGTATCTTATGTCGAGTCCGTATTCCTTTTCATAGGAAGAGAGGTCTGTGGTCAATCTTTCCACCAGACCGTCGGGGCGATCGTAGAGTCCCGTGTTGAAGTCGAAATGCAGCACCGGAGTAGGAGTCCAGTCTAAGTCCATACTGTCGATGGCGAGACCTTTGAAGAGGTCGCGACGGCCGTCGAAATAGGCATGAATGGTAGATAGAAGGAGGCTTTTTCCGAAGCGTCGTGGACGGCTCAGAAAGATGTATTTGCCCTCTTGTATCAATTTGCAGATGAGATGAGTCTTATCTACATATGTATAACCTCCTTCGATAAGAGAGGAGAATGACTGGATGCCTATCGGGTATTTCTGTTGAGCCATGTTTTTCGGATATTTTCTGCAAATATAACTATTTTTATGTGAATATGCAAATCATAGTGCTGGCTTTGCTCGCAGGACGGGGGAGGGGGATGAAAAAAGGCCGGGGACCGCGAGGTGACAGTCGCGGTCTCCGGCCTTTAATATATAGATATGTGGAAATGTTCAAAG
>JAIDTS010000113.1 GCA_029060585.1 Muribaculaceae bacterium | reverse complement strand
GATCGGTGGTGGTCATCATGTGGAACATCTTCATCATGCACCATATACCGGCGAACATCGCCGCCATGTATATATAAGGCTGCACTCTCTTCCACATTGAGAGTTTCTCGGGACGCGCCTCCTGATATTCAGGAAGATTCTGCAGTATTTTGCTTCTGACACTGTCGAAATAACCATCAGGAACGGTGTATCCGGTCTGGTGGCCAACTTTTTCGAGTATGTCGTGTCTTGTTTCCATGTAGATATATGTCGATATAAATATTTGAATTATACTTTATTGATTAAATTGCAGACTTTATTTGTATCTGCTTCTGAATATGTGACAAAAAGAGTGACGGATGGTTTAAAGTTAAAAAAAAATAATTTTATTGTGAAATAAGAATTTTTGTGCTAATTTTGCCGACAAGATTTTTTGCATATGGCAAAGACAGCGATTCCCATAGACGAAAAGAAGCTGATTGAGCAGCTTCAGGACCCGAAGACGGCCTCTTCCGCCTTCGACACCCTGATGCGTACCTATGGCGAGCCCGTCTACTGGCAGATTCGTAAGCTTGTAGTTCGCCATGAGGATGCCGACGACATACTCCAGAACGTATTCCTTAAGGCATGGAACAATCTACAGCATTTCAGGGGAGAGGCCAAGCTTTCGACATGGCTATTCAAGATTGCCATCAACGAATCAATTAACTTCATCAATAAGGAGAAGACTCGCAATCAGTTGACAGTTGATGACGGAGATGATTCCTTTCTTCTCAACAATATACAGGCCGACGAATATTTCGATGGCGACGAGCTTCAGGCCGAGTTGCTGAAGGCAGTAGCCAAACTACCGGAGAAACAACGTCTCGTATTCAATATGCGATACTACGACGAGATGAAATATGAGGAAATATCGGAGATTCTCGGCACTTCTGTAGGCGCCTTGAAGGCCAGCTACCATCACGCGGTCAAGAAAATCGAGGAGATTTTTTCGGAAAACTAAGGCTTTGCTTTGGTTCCATCGTTTTTATCGAAAATATTACATACAGTAAAAAAAAACGAGCTGGGAAGCGCACTTTTTGGTCGGAAAATGGTTTTAATGTTAAAAGCATTAACAAACCCACTATAATACTATGAATATGAAAAAGAAGTGCGCAATCATTCTTACTGCTCTCATTTCCATGCTTATGCCGGCCACTGGGGCCGCACAGTATACGAACATAGTCAACCAGGCAGCGAGCCTGATGCAGACCGCCATGATGGGCGGAATGCGCTATCGTGGATATGTAGATGCAACCTACATGGGAGGTTTCGGCAATCTTCAGGCTGATTTCGTAGGAATAAGTACTGTGCAGGGCGTGCAGTATGCCGACTGGTTCTTCATGGGGGCCGGAATGGGGGTTGACCTTGTATATTCGAAATCTACCAGGCCTGCGAATGAATGGAACTTCAATCGTAAAGTGACCACGAGCGGCGTCATGATACCTATCTTCACAGATTTCCGTTTTAACCTTGGTGGCAGTCTGGGTCCATCTTTCTTCATAGACATCAAAGCGGGCGGATCATTTCTCATCGGAAAGAACTATCTCGCCATAGAGAACGGCTACATAAACGGAACGGAATACTTCATGCTAAAACCATCCATAGGCATAAGAGTACCGGTCAGTAAGAACGGAAAAAGGTCTGTAAACCTTGGATTGAGCTACCAATTATTGACATGCAACTACTGGTGGTACAATAACTCGGACTCCGGCACGTTAAATTCATTAGGGGCCACGGTGTCCTACCAATGGTAGGCACTTCTCATATTCATTAAGAAAGACCAAAGAAGCGGCCTCTCCCGTCGGCGGGTGAGGCCGTCGGTGTTTTTATAGAAACAACCTAAAAGACAGAGAATGAAAAAATTTTTACTTACAATACTTGCTTCCGGAGCATTCTCCGGAGCGATGGCGATTCCGGCAAAACCCGGTCTAATAGCATTCACGCAACCCGACGGAACTGTAATCAACGTCAGAATGATCGGCGACGAGCACGGCCATATGATATATTCTGAGGAGGGCGCGCTCCTTGTCGAGGCAGGTGAGCGTCTGGAATATGCTCGGTTTAACAAAAACGGATTTCCGGAAGCCTCCGGCATCATGGCAACCTCGGGGAACTGGACACTGGTCAAGTCGATGAATCTTCAATCTGACGTCCAGATTGAGAACTGGGCCGACAAGATGGCGACTAACAGAAACCTGCGCATCGACAGACTTATGGACGGCGCAAAGAAGAGAGTAGCGGCCACCAGAGGCGATGGAGATGCAGTAGCGGATAGCGATGATATGGATGAAGAAGAGATTCCGGGCGAAGACGACGGACGACTGGTACCGATGTGTTTCGGACGTTGTGACGTCACATTCCCGGTGCTTGGGGAGCAGAAAGGACTCGTGATTCTTGTGGAATATGACGACATTGAGTTCAAATACGGAGACTATGACTATTTTCACCGTATGCTTAACGAGGAGGGATTCTCCGACCATGGCTCGCTCGGATCTGCGCGTGACTGGTTTGTAGAAAACTCCGACGGAAAGTTCCTGCCGGATTTCGATGTCTATGGACCGGTAAAACTTCCTAACCAACGCTCCTATTACGGAGGAAACGACCACTTCGG
>JAIDTS010000112.1 GCA_029060585.1 Muribaculaceae bacterium | reverse complement strand
TGTGAATTGTATCAGACACGAGAAAATGCCCAAAATCATATTTTTTAATTCTTGCATCCTATGTTCTTATAACCATTAGTTAAAATGAATACAAGGCAAATACAGCTCTATTGTGCTAAAGATGACTACTATGAGCTAAATAAATACTTTGAAGAGAAGAAAATTTTGGTATCGGCTATGCCTCTAAATGGATTCGAACTTAGACCTATCAAAATATATCAGCACGACATACAAGATTGGAATAGAGTCTTTTTGTATAAGAGTGAAAGCAATATAATTATTGAGGAGATAGAGTCTTCAATAGAAAATAAAATGATATTCACTCCGAATGTAATGATTAGTGAAGTTATAACTTTTGATCGGTGTTATATTAGCGAAACAGAAAAGGAAATAATCGGTGGGAATTTATCGGGGGTCACCAGATATTTGGAGAATAACATTGTTATTTATAAAGATGAAGAATTTTTAGCATGGCTAAACTCTTTTTATCAATGGATTAGAAAAAATTTCGTATCTGTAAAGATAGATTCAATTCCACAAAAAGTATATATCTCGGCTACAATAAAACATCTGATTGAAGAGGGTTATATACTAAAATAGATTTTCATAAGTAGCTGGTCAAATTAAACGTATATTATCCGCGCCGGCGATTCCGAGGCGATTTGGCTGCGGAGGGAGGGTGCGATGCGGGCATCGTGACCGAGCGACAAAGCCGAAGCGGCCGGAATCGGCAAGTGGAGAATATACGAGATCATCTACTTTCATGGGTTATTATTGTATCGTTTTAATTTGAACAGCTACTTAACTATTATTGCTATATTTGCGGTCGAATAGTTCAAACTTAGGCTATGAATGATAATGTTTATATGCTTGCTGATGGCGAAATATGTCGCAGGATTGGCCGTTGGCTTAGCCTTACAGGTCGCCATAGCAGTAATTCAGTTGAAACCATAAAGAAAAAGTAATAGTATAGCTCAATTCTATTATTTGCGGGGTGCCTGAAAGGAACTTGAATAGCCGTCGTTGTGGCCCGGATGTCCCTGAGTGATCTGGGATGCGAGCTTCAGCACCGGCATGCCGGGGCCGAGATTGATGCTGTCTATCGCTTTCATCAGATGGTTTCTCGTCTGCTTCTCGCGGATAGCTTCCTGAGAGTCGAAAAGCGACGGCATCACCGAGCGAGTCGGGACTATCTCTCCCATCCAGACTCCGGCACGCTTGAACGCAACGTCGGGAATGAAGATGCGGTCGAGGATTCCGATGGCCGCCCCGGATGCGATCACTGTGTCGCTCGTCGGCTCCTCAAACCTTACGAAACCCTCAGGACGAGCCACTCCGCGTTCCGTATGGAAGCGGTTGGTCTCCAGCATCACTCCCAACACCTGGCATTCTCCGCCCATCGCCCGCAGTTTCCTGCAGCAGTCGGCGGCATATATCGCAATTCGGGCGCGGATATAGTCGTAGTCGTCTATATCTTCCGGAAAAGTACGGCTCTCGCTTACGGAATCCTGAAGCTGCGCCTGCACATGGCTGAGCTCGATGCAATGCTCGCCATGCAGCTCGCGCCATGACCGCTCTCCGTTGATGCCGAGGGTGGCTCGGATCCAAGCCAGCTCCCGATCGGCGAAATCAGCTATCGTGTATACTCCCTGAGTGTAAAGACGCTTGGAGAGTCTTCGGCCGATTCCCCAAAGGTCGGAAATAGACATCTTCTCCATCACCGGCCGGGCTTTCTCGGCATTCAGAAGAACCCCGACCCGCTTGCCTTTCTTCTTGCAGCATTCCGATACTATCTTAGCCAGCGTCTTGCTGGGCGCAAATCCTATCGTAACGGGAATGTGGAGCTCGTCCCAGCAGTTGTCGGCAATTGCTTCTCCTATCCGGCGCAGCTGGGAGGATGGAATGCCGTCCATGATGAGGAAAGCCTCGTCTACGCTGTAGTCGAGCGTTAGGGGCGCGTAGCGCCGGAAGATATCATGCACCTTGATGCTGATCTCGCGATAGAGCAGATGATTGCCGCTGAGAGCTATGATTTCTCCGCTGGCTATCCTGTCTTTTATCTGGAACGCCGGCTGCCCCATCTTTATGCCTACGCGTTTTGCCTCATTACTCCGCGCTACGACGCAGCCGTCGTTGTTGCTTAACACTACAACGGCACGGTTCTCAAGCGCGGGATTCAGCGTGCGCTCGCAGCTGACGAAGAAATTGTTGCAATCGGCAAGTCCTACCATAGTCTTCAGTCTTTAGTCTTCAGTTTAATCCGGAGCATATTCCGAGAGGCGGTAGACGGCATGGTCTTCCACTGCGAAACCTTCCTCAACAAGATAACGCAGCGCGTCGCCGGCCAGCCGGTCGTAGGGTGTGAAATTGCTCTCAAGAATGGCCTGGGTGACTCCGGAAGGATACATCTGCATGTATTTCCATACGCGCCCTATCATCTCCTCCCTCGATACATGTGAGGTGGATTTCCTCCGGCCCCGGCAAACGTCGCACTTGCCGCACTCGCAGGCCTTGTCCTCGCCGAAATATGTGAGCATACGGCCTACGCGGCAACTGCCGTCTTCATACGCGTAGTCGATCATCGCCTCCACGCGCTGCGACATCACCTCAAACCTCTCCTCATAGATCTTACGCCCGATCTGCACATAACGGGTCTCCTCCCTCGAAGTCGGCACGAAAACATAAGGAGTGCGCCGTCGCGGCACATAGATCAGGATTTTCTTTCGGTTCAGCTCAAGCAGGGCGTTATAGACTGTTTCCTGATCCGTATCCGTGTCACGGCTAATCCGCCCTTCGTTTATCTGGACATAGTCGGCGAATAGTCCCGGATATTGCCTTAGGAGGCACTGCAGCGTGCGGTCGGCTTCCGGCGAGGTCTCTATATGGTAGAGTTCCTCGCGGTTTACAGTGATCATCACCCTAGAGTTGCTTTCGGTCTCCTCAATGTATTCGAGATATCCAGCCTGCGAAAGGAGGTGGAGCGAGGCCAGAGCCTGCTGACGCTGAAGATTGAAAGTCTCGCAGAAGAGTTCGAAATCAAATTCAATCAGACGCTCATAGCCTTCTCCGATGGCGAGATTGAGGAAATTGCATGCCTTCTCATACACGCTCCGTATTATCTCACGCTCCGGAAAGGCGAGCTTAAGCTTGCGGCGTAGTGTAACCTTGTCGTTTTTCGATACAAGAAGCACCGCATATGAGGTCTTCCCATCACGTCCCGCGCGTCCCGCCTCCTGGTAATATTCCTCCAGGGAGGGCGGAAAGTCGGAGTGCACCACAATGCGGACATCCGGTTTGTCTATGCCCATTCCGAAAGCGTTCGTCGCGACCATCACACGCACAGATCCGGTCTGCCACGCGTTCTGGCGTTCGGTTTTTGTCTCGTAAGACAATCCTGCGTGATAGTATTCCGCCGATATGCCCGATGCCGTCAGAAACTCCGCTATCTCGCGAGTCTTGCGGCGACTGCGTACGTAGACTATCCCGCAGCCTTCCGTGCGCGACAGAATATGGAAGATGTCATAGATCTTATTTTCCGACTGCCGCACGAGATAGGAAATGTTGTCGCGCGAGAAACTCATCTTGAATTTACGTGCTCCCTCGCGAAACGCGAGCCGGGCCATGATGTCGTCGGCCACCTGTGGAGTAGCCGTAGCGGTCAGCGCGAGCACCGGAATTCGCGGATGCACCTTCCTGAGGTCGGCTATCTTGAGATAGGAGGGTCTGAAGTCATAACCCCACTGCGATATGCAGTGTGCCTCGTCTACTACGATCAGCCTTACGGGGAGGCGACGGAGCTCGTCGAGGAAAAAGGCGTTGCGGAGCTTCTCCGGAGACACATAGAGAAAACGCGCGCGTCCGTTTGTGAGGCGTTCCCATGCCACGCGTGTCTCCCTTACTGTCATGCCGCTGTTGAGCATCACAGCAGTGATGCCACGGCGCTTGAGATTGTCCACCTGATCTTTCATAAGGGAAATGAGCGGCGTCACTACTATCGTCAGTCCTGACTCGAACGCCATCCCCGGCACCTGAAATGTGATAGATTTTCCTCCCCCCGTTGGCATGAGGCCGAGCGTGTCGCAGCCCGACATCACGCTTTCTATGATGTCGCGCTGAAGAGGGCGGAAGCCGTCATAGCCCCAGTATTTCTTGAGGATAGCTTCTAACTGCATGGGAATGAAAGACGGATGGGGATGGATGGAGATGGATGGAGATGTTTGGCTGATGGAGGGGGAGTGGTCAGTCAAGTTCGGACTTGGAGATGCGGATATCTCGGATCATAAGCTGTATCGACTCCGTGTGGTGGTGCTTGTTCTGCTCTATCGTATAGCAGATGTCAATCGGCTTGTGGGCGTGAATATGCTCGAAATAGGGAGCCATATTGAATGCGATGGCCGAGATTACGCGGCTTGTGCTGTCATCCTCGAGTTCAAGCTTGATGTGCTCCAGATTCTTGCCTACGAGCTTCGACGTGCCGAAGTCGAAAACATGGCGTGTGCGGAATACCGGTTTCTGGTTGCCGGGGCCGTAGGGGTTGAACTTCTTCAGCCATGCCACGAGTTCCGGCGTGATGTCGGCGAAAGAGATATCTGCGTCGATGTCGAGCTGCGGACAGAGCTGGTTGGGCTGAATGTGCTTGGCGACATACTCTTCAAAAAGCCGGCTGAATTCTGAAATGTTCTCCTCCTTAAGCGAGAGGCCAACGGCGTAGGTGTGTCCTCCGAAGTTCTCGAGAAGATGGCGGGTGGAGTTGACTGCTGAATAGATGTCGAATCCCTGCACGGAGCGGCTGCTTCCGGTGGCCATGCCGTTGGCGTAGGTAAGCACCACTGAAGGCTTGTAGTAGAGCTCGGTCAGTCGCGAAGCCACGATTCCGATTATTCCCTTGTGCCAGCTTTTATTGTAGATCACAATCGAACGCTTGCCGTGGACGATATTGACGTTGTTCTCTATAAGTTCGTTTGCCTCTTCGGTAATCTTCTTGTCGAGTTCCTTTCGGTCTCGGTTATACTGGTCTATCTCCGCACCACGCTGATAGGCGTCGTGCAGGTCGCGTGTGACGAGCAGTCCTACAGCCTCCATTCCGCTCTGCATGCGCCCGGACGCGTTGATGCGTGGACCGATCTTGAATATAACGTCGGATATGGTGATGTCCTTGTTGGTGAGCTTGCAGAGCCGGATGATGCTTCGGAGTCCAAGGTTGGGATTGGAGTTCAGTCTTCTGAGGCCGTGATAGGCCATTATCCGGTTTTCTCCTACAATAGGGACGATATCGGCCGCGATGCTGACCGCCACGAGGTCGAGCAGCGATTCGAGTTCGTTGTGGTTGCCGAGGCCGTTGCTCTTGGCAAATCCCTGCATGAACTTGAATCCCACGCCGCATCCGCTGAGGTGTGGACAGGGGTAGGGAGATCCCGGCATCTTGGGATTCAGGATAGCCACTGCCTGGGGCAGTTCCTCGTCGGGCACATGATGGTCGCAGATGATGAAGTCTATTCCGAGCTGCTTTGCATAGGCGATCTCGTCGATTGCCTTGATGCCGCAGTCGAGCACCACTACGAGCTTCACGTCGTTTTCCGCCGCATACTCGATGCTTTTGCGCGAGATTCCGTATCCCTCCTCATAGCGCGTGGGGATATAGTATTCTATATTGCTGTAGTAGTTCTGGAGGTATTTATAGACGAGGGCCACGGCAGTAGTGCCGTCGACGTCATAGTCGCCGTAGATCATGATGCGTTCCTTGGCGCCCATCGCGCGGTTGAGGCGTTCTACCGCCTTGTCCATGTCGGGCATAAGGAAGGGATCGTGCAGGTCGTCGAGGGAAGGGGAGAAAAAACCTGTCGCTTCCTCTGGAGTGCTGACACCACGGCGCATGAGGAGCTCAGCTACGGGGGCAATGCCTCCGCAGACCGGAAGAAGGGTCTCGGCCTTCTCCTGCTCCTGGCGTGTAAGTGGCTGATAGTTCCAGTTATTGGTCATGGTGTCAAAGTTTTAGAAGCAGAACGCGATAGCCACATTCTGTCTCATATTGCAAAATTAATTAAAAAATGTCAAATCTGCAAGTGTTAAAACCAGGTTTCCCTTCGCTTTATGGTTTCTTTATTCTTTTTTAACATAAGAAGCCCCTCCGTTCTCTATGAGAGAAGCGGAGGGGAGCAGTGTGTCATACGCTGGAATGTGCGGATATCATTTTGATTTTATGAAGGCCATGATGGCCTTTGGGGTGAGCGACGAACCCTTAAGGAGCATGGAGGACGCATAGATCTTTCCTCCTATTATTATCGCTCCATAGGCGCACGCATAGAGCACAATGAGTGAAAGAATGCTGCTCCAGACGGGAACCTCGCCTGTAATGGCGTTGACAGCTCCTACCGTCGGGGAGGTTAGCGGGAAATAAGCACACACCTGGGCAAGAAGAGACGTAGGATGGTCTACGGCATACATGCCTATATACATCGAAGCCAGAACGCACATCATAAGGATGGAGAGATACTGCTGGTTTTCGTTGTTGCTGTCGGTCAAGGCGCCGCAAGCGGCGAAAAGGGCGCTGAACATCATGAAGCCTCCACAGAAGTAAAGGGCTGCCCAAAGGAGAGTCTGCCATACAAGCGGATGAAGAAGATAGTGCCACGGAATGTCTATATCAAGCACAATCACGAAGCCTATTGCGAAGAGCACGAACAACCCCGCCCAAAGCACTACCTGTGTCAAGGTGATGAGTGCCACGCTGATTATTTTAGCGGTAAGCATGGTGCGTCCTGTCACGCATGTGGCGAGAAACTCCATGATGCGGTTGGTCTTTTCCTGACGCACCATCTGCATGATCTGGCTTCCACATATCATCATGGCGAACGTCAGTAAGACTCCGACCATCATCGCTATTGCTTTGGCGGCTGTCATGCCTTCATCGTCGGGTGTGAGCCCTGTCTTTTCATTGATAGAATTTGTAGTCGACATGAAAGAATCAGATCCTTCCATTAGAAATCCTAACACTACGCCGAACGCGACCATTGCAATAGGGACGACGAAAGTTAGAATCCAGAACGACTTGCGACCTACAGCCGTCTTGTATTCATTGGTGACTATGAGTTTGAGCTTGTTCATTATAGTGTCGAGGGGGATTGAGGTTGTTGGGTTGCTGAGTTGGCTGTAGTGTCTTGGCCTGGACGTAATGAGGGTGCCGTATAGGAGATGAATATATCCTTGAGGGAGGGGAGTGCCTCCTCGAAGTGAAGGATCTGGCTCTGCATCGCTACTGAGTCAAGAACGTCGTTGTTGGTGCTTTGCGGGTTTCTCTTGAGCCTGTAGGCGAAGCCTCTACGCCAGTTGAGATTATCGACGGGCTCTATTTCTGTGATGGCTCCTGAGGAAAGCAGAAGAGGTTGCGACAGTTCACTCGAAGTAGTCAGCAAAATGGTATTGTCCTTATGCGACTCCTTGACGTTGGTCATAGAATCGGCCACAAGAATATGGCCGTGGTCGACGAGGACGATATCGCTACACATCTCCTCAATGGCCGGCATATTATGTGAGCTAAGTATTATCGTAGACCCTTTTTCCCTCAGGCGCTCCAGTATCTGCTGGAGAATCTGCCCGTTCAGAGGGTCGAAGCCGCTGAAGGGCTCATCGAGAATGACGAGCTTAGGCTCATGGACAAGAGTGCAGATTATCTGCACCTTCTGCTGGTTTCCTTTCGAGAGTTCTTTCAGGCGTCGGCGCTCCTGTCCCTTGAGATTGAACATCTCCAGATATTCGTTCATCACTACCCTGAGTCTTTTGGGATCGCCTCCTTTCAGCTGCCCGAAATACATTATCTGGTCAGCCATTCGCATTGTATCGTAGAGACCTCTCTCCTCGGGCATATAGCCTATATTGCGCGAAGCTTCTATCGAAGCATCCTCTCCGAGGATCCTTACGCTCCCTCCGTCGATTGTGAGGATGCCGTTGATGATTCTGAGCAGGGTAGTCTTCCCCGCTCCGTTGGGCCCGAGAATGCCGCATATCGACCCCTCGCGTATTCCGAAACTGACATTGTCGAGTGCACGGAGTGAACCGAAGCACTTGGTCAGGTTGTCGACTTCAAGAATGTTCATTGTAAAAGTTGTTTGTTATTCTGAAAGGTTAGACGCAGAATGTCTTTAAAAATTACATCTGACATTCTTTTTTTCTTCCTTATTTGATTTTTGTGCCTATTGTGCGGTCGCCCATCACCTTTCCGAGCAGACCTCGTTTTTCCATCAGAGCCTGAATCTCCATCAAGATGTTCTGCTGCTCGGTTGGATCCGGATTGCCGATGAGGGAGTCAAGCTGCTTTATCTTGGCGCGTATGCGCTGGTTGAGCAGCTCGTTCTTCCACTCAAGCACACCTCTGGGCACAAGAACGTGCATACGGTCGAGCTCCATCTTGCGTTCGCTTACGGGATTATTTCGCAGATATATGTTGCTGAGAGGCTGTTCCTCATTGATAGCCTCTGTCACTGTGCGCCGTACGTCAT
>JAIDTS010000111.1 GCA_029060585.1 Muribaculaceae bacterium | reverse complement strand
GATCCCTTTATTCTGCTCAAAGTGAGCAGAACGAGACATCGCTCCATTGCCCCGTTCCGAGACGTTTGGACAAAGCGATGCTGAGAAATTCGGAAATAGGAGAGGAGTAGCCTCGGCTTCCCTCCGAGATTTAGAGGCTAAGGATGCAGTTGGTGGTCGCGAGCCTGCTGCGTCTCGAAAACCAAGTCGATGACTAAGCATGTAGAAAACTTATTGGTTCCGCGTTTGGACGAGGGTTCAAACCCCTCCACCTCCACAAGGAAATGGCTGGGATTCAGATTAGTCTGGATTCCGGCTTATTTTTTGCTGATATGTGACTCGCGTATGCGATGCAGCTGACGGCGCGAGATATTGAATCGATTACAAAAGTTATCTGATAATAAGTAATGTTATTGTCGTGAATTTTTACTACCTTTGTAGGGTATTCAGTTGCAGAGATGTATGAAATGACATTGGTATGGATTTAGAGACTTTGTTATCAAGGAAGATAGGGATGGGCGACATCAATTGCGTTGTGGAATTGTCTCGGACAGTCCCGGGCTTCCATGATACTCTTTGGATTCTGGTATGCAGGAAAGAAAGAAGAGTATCCTCCAACGCTCTATGGGTCATGACGCATCTTCCTGAATGTGACAGGGAATGGCTGACTTCTTTGCAGAATGAACTGATAGATATGTTGCTTTCTGAGCAAGATACATCTAAAAAGAGGATGGTTCTTCAACTCCTGAAGGAACAGGATTTTAATCCGGACGAGATGAGGACGGATCTGCTCGATTTCTGTTTTTCAAAAATCAATTCGGAATGCGAGCCTTATGCTATAAGGTGTTTTAGCATTTATGTCGCTTTTAGGATGTGCCGCCATTTTCCGGAACTCGTTTCCGAGTTGGAGCAACATCTGGACATGATGACATATCAGACATTGTCTCCAGGCCTAAAGAGTGCCTTGCGTCAGATCCGAACGAAAATCTCTAAACTAAAATTTTGAACTGCTATGGTATATTTTAATTGAGACTCTGAAAAATCAACGTTGACTTGCAGTATTTAGATATTTATTTGGTTGATCAGGAAAATGATACTTACTATAGATAAATGGGATAATATTTGATTCTTTGCTAAAAAATCACTAATTTTGCACAAAATCACACGATGAGATTATGAGCAATATTCCTGATTATATCATTACGGCTATAAACCGTATCAACGAGTTCCTGCCAGAGAAAATAATGTAAGAATTTTTATTGGTAGATATAGCTTAATATTCAACTATTATTGCTATATTTGCAGTCTAATAGTTCAAAATTAGGCTATGGATGATATAATATTTATATGGCCTAAATACACAGTTCAGTCTTATTTGATCCGAATACCCGGATCTGCATTCAGAGGATCTTCTGGCCATCTATGTTTGGGATATCGACGGCGCAGCTCCTTGCGGATCTCGAAATAAGTCTCACGCCAGAAACCCTCCATGTCCTGCGTCAGCTGCACCGGCTTAAAACCGGGCGACAGCAACTCCATCAAAACCGGTCGCTTCCCTTCATCAACAAGCGGAGTCTTCATCATACCGAAGCATTCCTGAAGTCGCACACTGACTACAGGGGCTTCGGCGCCTCGACGGTAGTGAATACGTGCATTCTTTCCTGAAGGCAACTTTATGTGAGTCGGAGCTATTCGTTCAAGCGCCTGTTGCTGTTCGTAGTTCAGACAACCGAGGATCACCGCCTTCATATCGATCTTGCGAAGTTCCTGAACTGTTGTCGCCTGTCCGATATACATAGGCAGCCATTCCCTGGCTGTAGCAAGAACAGTCTCGGTGGAGACATCAGGCAGGTCAAGCTCAGGATGCCAACCTCCGGCTACCGATATCCTAAGCTGCAGCCCCTGCACATCATCGTTGAAGTCAAACATAGTGAGGCCCTCCTTTGGAGCGGCGACCGCAACTGCTCTCGCTATCATATCCTTAGGATTATCCTTCAACTGACGTGAGGTCAGTGAGAGGAGGCCAAGACGCAGTTCTTCACGCGCCAATACCTTTCCCTCTCGACTGTTCCATATTACTGTCTCAGTCCAATTTCCTTGATTCATCACAAACTCCCTGTCGACAGGTGCTGCAAGAAAAATTCGGGTTCCCATGGAGGCGACAGCGAGAAACTCATGGCGTGCAAGATCATCCGAAGGATGAAGTGAGACCATATTGCCATCTGCTGCAAGCTTGTAACGTCCGGTTTCTTCACGCATCGCAATCCTCTCTGGATACGCCGAAGCTACAAGTCTGCCAATATCTTCCGGTGTCGGATTTCCTGAATAAGGCAGAGCATTTACAAGTTTTCTATACTGCGCTGAAATATCATCTAATCTCTTCCAAAGAGCAGGCATCCTGCCGTTTCGGTATTGTCTCAGCAAAGCTATCCTTGTTGAGATATCTGAATCCGATTCATCGTTAAGCGGATCTTTTTCCTCGAGTAAGGCGGCGATGTCGCAAGCGATTTCTTTCATGTTTTCCGCTTCAGTCAGCATGCCGGCTATTCGAGGGTGACATGGCAACTGAGCTATTCGCTTTCCTTTTTCAGTAATATGGCCGACATTATCGATAGCTCCTAACATGCGAAG
>JAIDTS010000110.1 GCA_029060585.1 Muribaculaceae bacterium | reverse complement strand
GTTATATCCATCCCCAGAGGATATCCGTTCCTATCTACCGCTATATGACGCTTTATACCCTTGACACGCTTCCCTCCATCGATGCCGGAGATTGCCCCTCGCACTCCAGCTGCGGTAATGGTGATAGACGGTCTTGTACGGATGGTATCCCATAGGCAGCCGGCTCCACTGGCATCCGGTATAGACGATGAAGAAGATGGCCTCGAGAATATCGAAAGGGTCATGCCTTCGTAAGGCCGCACACACAGGTGGGAAGATGAGCCTCAGCATCGTTCTCTGATTCTCGTTGAGGCTGGTATGATAAAGCATCGGCATTAGGATTTGGTGACATATTTTCACATCAGTCCTTGCATGGACTGTCAGAGTCTTTGATTTTCACAACTTATGTTACAAATCCCGTGCCGGAACAGAGACATTAATAAAGTTACCCTATGTCTCACAGGGTTGGATCGCTTTTTGCCCTTTGACTCAGTTACATAGCCCGCTATGCTCCTTCGCCCAAATGACAAAATCGATCCAACCCTGCGACCCTGGCGACCCTCATTTTTTGCGAGATGGGGCCTTATTTCCAAAGATGAGGATAATTGGTTATGATGCCGTCTACTGGAAGATGAGGCGTTTCTTCTGGCGAGCCAACAGTCCAGATTTTAACTTCCTTTCCATGTCGGTGGATATCATCGACCATACTTTTTGTCACCGAATGGTAGAAGAAATTGAACGAAGAAACATAATCGTATTTTTCATAACTGTATTCGCTAAGCGTTCCTCCTACTCCAAGAGGTAGACCTGCCATTTTGCACACCCAAAGTTTTTCCAGACGCAAACTGGAGTCGATGGCGTGCAGATTCTCAAGTACGGAGTCATCAAACGACTGAGCTACAGTCCAGGATTCCGCATTATGCGATTTTATGGCAGCTACCATCCGGTCTTCAATGCCCTGATAGATATTGCCGGTACGTTTGATCTCAACGAGCAGTTTCACCTTGCCGTCTATAAGATCCAAGACCTCTTCGAACGTAGGTATCTTCTGGTCGGTGATCTGTCCGTTGCTGTCCAGTAGCCTGTACTTGCGTATCTGCTCCAGAGTAAGGTCGCGTATCAGCCCCTTGCCGTTAGTCGTCCGGTCAAGCGACTGGTCATGACAGACCACAAGCTGCCCATCGAGAGTCTGATGGATATCAATCTCGATCATGTCTGCTCCTGCTGCCATACCTTTCTCAATGGTATAGAGAGAATTTTCCGGTCCAAGAGCAGCACCTCCACGATGAGCAACTACAATTAGATTCCGTATTTCAGACGGAGAATAGTTTTTTTTATAGAAAATATTGGGAATAACGCTGAAAGCAGCATACCCTGCTATAGCGAGGCAGGGCAGAACGCCGGTAAAAATTATTTTGTTCGCTTTTTTCATATTGTTAAAGTTTTACATTAAACATTCTCCGACAAAGTATTCGGATCACTTGATCAAACCATGCAAAGCAGTCCTTGGAATCGATGGCGGAGCACACCGCCTCATAGGAAAAATCATCCACAGCCTTTTCGTGAAGAAGGCTCCATAGAAGGAAATTACCGAACTTATGGGTAAAAAGGTCTGACAGTGTCTCGCCACTCGGATGATAGTTGAGTATGTCCTCCCGATAGCCTTCTACCCCTGGAAATTTCAATCCGATTACTTCCGACCTCAGGAACGAATCAGTCTCAGTATTAAAGTATGTCTTGGAAGTGCTCAGCACCGAGCCTACCTTGGATATCAGGGTTTCTTTTGCAAACCTATTGCGATTGCATCTCACGGATTCAAGCTTTTCTACAGATTCCTTTGAGTCGTATTTGGTCATCACATATTTAAGTGCGCCAAGAGCCGTCTTCACATACCCGTAATCACTTATCAGTTCGGATATATTGTCAAGAAGATGCAGAAGAAGTTCCTTATCGTTATTTTCGATTGCAAGATCGATTAGTTCGTAGAGAAGCGGTACAGGTCGTGTGTCACCTTCGTGGGCCACATTGTCGCCGGTATGTACACAATAAGCCACGCAATACCAATTGATGACGTTGCGCTTATAAAGCCCCGTTGGATTGGCCTTATGGCTGTGTCTTGCCTCGAATAGCCCCCTGCATCTTAAAGTCCAGTCTCGTGCCTGTTCAGTGAGGATCTCAAGTATTTCCGGTTCACGACGAAGAGAATGTATCTGAAGTTGAAGAAGACTGTACTGAAGAGACATCTGCATATAGTCAAACCATTCGAAACTCCTTGTGTCGCCTTCCAGAAGCTGCTTGAAGACAGGCCTTACGGATTGCCAATCGGTGCATCCGACTATGATCATTATCCGCTCCATTATGAAATAGGAAAAACTGCAACCGGATAGATATGCCGACACTACAACCGGTTGGAACGCACGGAATCTTTCCAGTTCTTTCAGGCATTCCTCCGACTCAGGATCCTGATGATGGCGATTGAACAGGCCTACGAAATCCATCGCGTCCCTAAGTCTTGGACGGTCCCAAATTCCTTCCGGAGCCTTTGATGGCACTATGGCCTCGTTCCAGAATCCCTGGTATTCCACTGCATTATTGACGTAGACCGATTGGAACGTGATTTGCTTTCGCATGATTGTCTGCAGGAACGGCATGATAGCTTTCATGAATCTGTATCTCCAGGTGAAGTATCCTGCGATACCCTTGATCTCATCAAGCATCTCTGTTATCATCCCTACATCCTGGCGTGGTGATATGGTCGCGTCAATAATCAGAAGGACTGCCAGACGTGTGGCTGCCTCAACAAAAACAAGCGACTTACGCCTTTCATTGCTTCTTACCATGTTGCCCACTATTGTACGAGATTGAATCTCTCTATACATCTCCTTGACTATCTTTTTGGTAAGGTTTGAGTTCAGTGACGTATGGCTGTGGGTATACTTTCGCCTTGAAAGATAATATACGAATTTGCACGTCTCGTTGCTCACATCCGTTATATCATCCAAGATCAAATTCCATAGCAGTTCCAAGACGTTTCCGGTGTATAGATTTTCATTGAAGAAATCTGAGAGCAACAGATTATTTACGGCAACGACTGCGGAATTCTTAAGATTTACGATTGGCTGAAGACGCGATGAGAAATCATTATGGCGGATAATGGTCTCTGAAGTCGCCTTGTTTGAAGCGATTTCTTTCTTCACATCATTATACTGTCGTATGAGGTCGCGATCGTCCGGTTCGGCCGAAATCATCGTGTAGATCAGCGAGAATAGTGTAGCTTCATAGTTTTCGCGTATCATTACGTCGAACACATCATTGACAAGGTCCATGATTCCTGGCTTGTCGTTATGATGAGAAATAAGATCGATCACTATGCCGAAATTTCCTGCTCTTAGAGTCTCCATGATGAGCGCGTTTCGCATGGCTCCTAAAAAGACTACATTCACGGCTCCTTTTCTGAATACTTCAATGAAAGTCTCGGCAGATAAGGTCGATCCTTTCTGGTCGGCCTCAAGAAGAAATACCCTTGCCATCATATATTCCAGAAAACGCTCATAGATAAACTCAATGCTTCTGACTCGTTCCCCGTTTACTGTCTTTTCGACCTCCCTTAGGATGGGTCGGTCAGGCTTATTCCTTAGTTCGGTGTATGCTGCCGTGAGGCCATCTTTCCTGTAGATTAGATGGGCCAGCGCGTGCAGAGGACTTTCGGAATCCAGAAACGCATTTCGTAGGTCGGTGTTGTTGATGCTTCCTGAAGG
>JAIDTS010000011.1 GCA_029060585.1 Muribaculaceae bacterium | reverse complement strand
CCATGAAATGATCATACATTAGCATCCATAAAAGCTATTTAATTATGGCAGAAAAGAAAGAAAAACTGTTTGACATGTTCCCGCCTGTCTCCACAGAAGAGTGGATGGCGAAGATCAATGTCGACCTTAAGGGCGCCGACTTCAACAAGAAGCTCGTATGGCGCACCAACGAAGGCTTCAATGTCATGCCTTTCTATCGCAAGGAAGATATCGAACATCTTCCTTCCGTAGGCTCTATGCCCGGACAGTTCCCTTATGTCAGAGGCACAAAAACCAACAACGACTGGCTGATCCGCCAGCAGATTCTTGGCGAGACTGTTTCTGAAATCAATGGTAACGCCAAACATGCTATCGACAAGGGTGTTGAATCTCTCGGCATCAGCATGCGCGGTCTGGAAGCTTCAGATCTTCAGGCTGTACTGGAAGGCATTGACCTCAAAAAAATCGAAGTCAACATCATCTGCTGCCCTCGCAAGGCAGAGGAAATGGCAAAGGCTCTTGTTGCTCTCGTAGAGGCGGCTGGCGCTACTGACACTTTCAAGGGAAGCATCGGATTCAACCCCTTCAAGCGCCTTCTTAAGCACGGACTTGAATTCCCGAAAGACCTCAAGGAAACAGCTCTCGCTGTTTACGAAGCTGTAAAGCCCGTGGCCGGTCTTCGTTGCTTTGCAGTTGATAGCTTCCTGCTCAACAATGCAGGCGCATACATCACTCAGGAGCTCGGATATGCTCTCGCATGGGGCGCGGAATGGATGACTCTCATGACTGAGGCCGGACTCACTCCATGTGAAGTGAACAACCGCATCAAATTCAACATGGGCATCAGCTCAAACTATTTCATGGAGCTTGCCAAGTTCCGCGCCGCCCGCATGCTTTGGGCTGAGATAGTTAAGGCTTACGGTGCTGACGAAGACTGCTGCAAGATGGCCGTTCACGCTGTGACAAGCGAATTCAACATGACGATCTATGACGCTCATGTCAATCTGCTTCGTTCGATGACGGAGACTATGAGTGCCGCTCTTGCCGGAGTCGACTCTATCGAGACTCTACCATTCGACCTCGTATATACTAAACCAGACGAATTCAGCGAGCGTATCGCGCGCAACCAGCAGCATCTTCTTCGCGAGGAGTCACATCTTGACAAGGTTGTGGATCCCGCAGGCGGAAGCTATTACATCGAGACTCTCACTTGCTCCATCGCCGCTCAGGCATGGAAGGTGTTCAACGAAGTTGAGGACAATGGAGGCTTCTATGAAATGCTCAAGAAGGGAGAGATCCAGGCCAAGGTCAACGAAAGCGGTGTAAAGCGTCATCTTGATGTTGCCCGCAGAAAAGAGATTCTGCTTGGAACCAACCAGTATCCCAATGTCAACGAAATGGCTCTTGACAAAATCAAGAAAGACGGCTGCACATGCGGCTGTGGTTGCGGTGAGGCAGTAGACGGCGCAGTGGAGTACCTCAATTTTGACCGTGCAGCAAGTCAGTTCGAACAGTTGAGACTCGATACCGAACGTGCGGCTAACCGTCCTAAGGTGTTCATGCTGACAATCGGCAATCTTGCAATGCGTCTTGCGCGTGCTCAGTTCTCAGGAAACTTCTTTGGTTGCGCCGGATATGAGATCATCGATAACAATGGTTTTGCAACTGTTAAGGAAGGCGTTGACGCTGCAATCGAGAAGGGTGCAGACGTTGTAGTGCTATGCTCAAGCGATGACGAATACGCTCAGTATGCACCCGAGGCATTCAAGGAACTTGCCGGTCGTGCCGAATTCGTTGTGGCTGGTGCTCCTGCCTGCATGGACGAGCTCAAGGCTCAAGGAATCGAAAACTTTATTCACGTACGCGTCAATGTGCTTGACACACTCGTGGCTTTCAATGCGAAACTCCTCAAATAATCCGCAGAAATGAGACCTAATTTTAAAGAAATAGATATTAACAAGGTTGTGACTCCCGCCGCTGCCGCTCCGGTGGAGAAAGGGGAGGAGTGGCTCACCGCGGAACTTATTCCCGTAAAGCCCGTCTATACTAAAGAAGATCTTGAAGGTCTGGAGCACCTTGACTATGTGGCCGGTATACCGCCGTTCCTCCGTGGTCCGTACAGCGGCATGTATCCAATGCGCCCCTGGACTATACGTCAGTATGCAGGATTCTCGACTGCAGCCGAATCAAACGCATTCTACCGCCGTAACCTGGCTTCAGGCCAGAAGGGTCTTTCAGTCGCTTTCGACCTTCCTACACACCGTGGTTACGATGCTGACCACGAACGTGTGGTAGGCGATGTAGGAAAGGCAGGCGTATCCATTTGCTCCATCGAGGATATGAAGGTGCTTTTCGATGGCATTCCATTGGGAAAGATGTCAGTGTCTATGACCATGAACGGTGCGGTTCTCCCCGTACTGGCATTCTATATCAATGCTGGTCTTGAGCAGGGAGTAAAGCTCGAGGAAATGGCTGGTACTATCCAGAACGATAT
>JAIDTS010000109.1 GCA_029060585.1 Muribaculaceae bacterium | reverse complement strand
GGGGACCCGGTCCCTCCTGGGGCTGGGGTGGCCCTAACGGTACATGGAGTCCCGGCGGTAACCGTCCTGTGAATCCCGGCTCAGGATGGGCTGGTAATCACCGTCATCCCAACAGTAACCGTCCTTCCGGAACAGCACGTCCAGGCAATAATCGTCCTTCTTCCGGATCACAATGGAGTATCACCGGAAATCATCGTGGTTCCTTTGGTGCAGCTGGAGTCAATTCAAACAAGAACAATGCAGCTGCTACAGGGAATAACCGCGGTTACACTGTTGGCAATGACGGACACCGCTACAGAGGTACGGGAACTGTCAGCAACGGTTCTAATTCTGGCAACCGAAACACCGGAAATTCAAGAGGAAATTCATATAATTCCAATACCAACACCAATCGCAACAACAGTTATAATACCAATCGAAGCAACTCAAGCACGACCAGAAACTCCGGAAGTTATAACACCGGTCGTTCGAGCGGTAACGGCTCATTTGGCGGCGGAAGCTTCGGTGGTAGCCGTGGAGGCGGCGGAGGCCGTGGAGGTCGGAGATAAACACTGTAAAATAGATCGACATGAAAAAGATATATTTCTTTGCGGCCTTGATGGCCATCCCATTTATGGCTGATTCGCAAAGCGCAATCGATGGTTTTCGTTTCTCTCAGCCCGACATGAAGGGTACTGCCAGATATATGGGAATGGGCGGTGCGTTTGGAGCACTTGGTGGAGATCTGAGTTCGATATCTACCAATCCAGCCGGTATCGGCGTATATCGCCGTAACGAGATCGGTATTACTATAGATATTGATGTGCAGAATTCTACCTCTCAAGCACAAGGGTTTTCCAACAGTCAGAGCCAGACCAAGGTTCTACTCAACAACGTCGGAGGTGTTGCCACCTGGAATATGGCTAATTCAATGATGCCAAACCTCAATGTAGGTTTCACCTACAATCGTACGGCCTCCTTTAATGGACGCTATGTCGGTTCGATAGCTGAGTTGAGTAATTCTCTGACTAATTATATAGCAGGTGTCAGCAACACTGAGGGGGTGACGGTTCCGGATGTTGAGACTGTATTTGACAGCGATGGTTATGTGTCTTTTGACCCGTACAATCCTAACGATGGTGGATTTGCAGCCCCATGGTTGTCTATCCTGGGTTACAACAGTTACTTTATAAATCCTACAGGAGATGACGACCAGCCAAATTGGATAGGGCAGTGGGGGGCAAATACTTCAGGATCGGGTGCATTTGATGTCCAGACCTCCGGTGGTGTAAACGAATACAATATTGCTATCGGCGGGAATATTGCCAATAAGGTTTTCTGGGGTGTTGACTTCGGAATTGTGGATCTTAGCTACAGCATGACTGCCTTATGGGGCGAAAATCTTCAGAATGCCGTTGTCCCTGTAGATGATCGTTTCGTCAACTCTACCTCGATGTGGAAGATGACAAATTCCTACAATGCAAACGGAACAGGTTACAATATTAAGGTCGGAGTAATCTATCGACCCATTCAGGAACTGAGACTTGGTCTATCTTTCGCCTCTCCCACATGGTATTCCATCAATGAAAGCTATATTGCCTCCACTGATTTTCGATATGGAACTAATATTCCGGGCATGATCGATGACTATGCTGTCACTAATGGAGGCCAGTGGGGCCTTAATTCCTACAACTTCCGCACTCCTTGGAAGCTGACGGCAAGTGCGGCTGGTGTGATCGGAAGCAATCTCATAATCAGCGCGGATTTTGAATGGCAGAAATTCGACAAGATGCGTTTCTATGATGGAGGCGGTAATTATTATGGACTTGGTGGCGGAGGTTTTGATGACTGGGGTTGGGATCCTTACTATGCTCCAGCTCAGAAGGCTTCTCCGCTCGTGAATACGGATCCATGGTATGCTACCAACGCTGATATAGAAGAGTATTACAAATCTACTACGAGTTTACGTATTGGCGCTGAATATCGCATTACTCCTCGCTTCAGTGTCCGCGCAGGCTATGCCCATGTGGCATCACCTGTATCAAAGGCAATGAGAGAGGATGATTTGAAGTATCCTGTATGGACAAGTGGCACGATGCCTAATTATTGTAATAATAATTCTACTAATTATTATACTTGTGGCATCGGATATAACTTCAACAATTTTTACGTCGATGGTGCCTTTGTTCATAAAAGTTTAAGTAGTATTTACCATGCTTATACGTTTGATCCGGCACGACCTGACATTCCCAGTCCTACCGCGAAGTTGAGTCTAAACAACAATCAGATTGTTCTTTCTGCTGGTGTAAGATTCTGACGACTTTTTGACTAATTTTGTAAGGACGCACGGCTTGTGCGTCCTATTTTTTTTAAACCCTTTAGCCTTTTTAAGCGTTGTAAGGATAAATTATAAACTTAATCAAATAATACTATGAAAAAATTATTACTATCTCTCGT
Organism: Muribaculaceae bacterium; assembly: GCA_029060585.1. Next base: position 2,127 of record JAIDTS010000109.1, on the reverse strand, counting down.
CGGCATTTTTGCCGCTTTCTCCTCTGCATTCGCTATCACTCCTTTTGTGGAGTTTCAGCCGGTAATCGCCGGTGGCAACACATGTCGCTTTAATGTGCAGGGTGGTATCCACGAGATGATGACAAAAAACATTGGCCTTGGAGCTGGTATCGGTATAACCGAACAATGGAACTTCGATAACGGTCCCCTCATCCCAATTTTCGTGAGAGGTGACGTCAGCGGAAAGATAGGAGGCTTCAAACCATTCTTCTCTCTTGATCTCGGATATGCCATAAATACCGAGAACACCGATTGTGGTGCTGTCCTCGTCAACCCTATGATTGGACTTGACTTCGGTAAAGTATATGCCGGAATCGGTTATCAGGCTCTTTGCTGGACTCCCAAGGATGCGAATGCCTCTAACTGCTTTAACCTTAAAATAGGCTACAAATTCTAAATCAAAACTTATATTATATACCATCAGAGGATACCTTGCACATCAAGGTATCCTCTGAATATTTTATTTTAAAATTAAAATGTAAGATCGGTAGGGACGCACGAACTGTGCGTCCCTACTGTCTACTTAAGGTATTTGTCAAGGAATCTGAAGAATGTTCTCTGCCAAAGGATTGCATTCTGTGGCTTCAGTATCCAGTGGTTTTCATCGGGGAAGACGAGCATTTCTGCTTCAAGTCCATGCATCTTGGCGGCATTGAATGCCATCATGCCCTGCGATGCGAGTATGCGGTAGTCGAGTTCGCCTACTGTCACAAGGATAGGTGCGGTCCAATTGTTCACGAACTTATGAGGAGATGTTGCGAAAGTGCGTTGAGCGGTAGCGTTGTTCATATCCCAGGGAGCACCACCCATATCGAAGTCTGCAAACCACATTTCCTCGGTCTCAAGATATTGAGCCTCCATGTTGAAGATACCGGCATGAGCCACGAGAGCCGCGAATCGGCCTTCATGATGGCCGGCAAGCCAGTACACGGAGAATCCTCCGTAGCTTGCTCCGATAGCGCCTATCTTCTTCTCATCTACATAGGGCTGAGCTGCGATATAGTCTGTAGCCGAGAAATAGTCGCGCATGTTCTGCCCACCGTAGTCGCCTGAAATCTGACGGTTCCATTCCTCGCCGAAACCCGGGAGACCGCGACGGTTGGGAGCGATGATCACATAGCCTTGGGATGCCATGATGCGGAAGTTCCAGCGGTAGCTCCAGAACTGGCTTACGGCCTGCTGCGGGCCGCCCTGGCAGTAAAGGATAGCAGGATATTTCTTGTTGGGATCGAAGTTCGGAGGAAGGATTACCCAGCAGGTCATCTCTTTGCCGTCGGTTGTTGGCACGAGGTGCTTCTCTACCTTTACTTCTGCAAGCTGGGAAAGGATGTCCTTATTGATTTCTGTCAGCTGCTTTACGTTGCCGGCCTCTGCAACATATATATCGTTTGGCTCAAGCATAGAGTGGCGCATGCAGGCTACCTTCTCGGTATCGCCAAGTGGCTGGACACCGACATAATCATACTGTCCTTCAGCAATCACATCAATCTTTGCATCATCTACATTTATCTTGAAGATCGGCATCACACCGTCACTGTAGCCATTGAAAACAATGGTCTTGCTGTCTGGAGTCCATGCTATTCCTTCCGGCCAGCGGTCCCATCCTTCTGTAAGGTCCTTGACACTGCGGGAAGCCATGTCCATCACCATAAGGCGCTTCTTGTCGCTCTCATATTTAGCTGTTTTCATAGAGAGGAAAGCAAGGCTCTTGCCGTCTGGTGAGAAAGCAGGGTCAGTGTCATAGCCGGGCCATTCCTCTCCGGGGGTCAGACAATCTGTCTTGCCGCTTTCGAGATCATAGAGGAAAAGGTCACTGTCAGTAGAATATGCATAGTCCATACCTTTGAGCTTACGGCTCACATAAACGAGCTGTTTGCTGTCGGGACTCCATGCGAAAGACTCAGCGCCTCCGAATGGCTTCATCGGACATTCAAAAGGTTCTCCAGCCATGATATCCTTGGCACCTGATATATCCGATCCGTCGAAATCAGCTACAAAAGGATGTGGGATTGCCTCAACCCATTCGTCCCAATGCTTATACATGAGATCGTCTACCAGGCGGCCGCTTGTCTTGTCAAGTCCTGCAAA
>JAIDTS010000108.1 GCA_029060585.1 Muribaculaceae bacterium | reverse complement strand
TCCTTGATGTCTGTCACTACCTTGTAGGGATTCAGTTCTGCGGGGATATCGGATACGTTGCGGCGTACGATGCCGGCAATCTCAAAATCGGGAGCGGCCTCGAGGGCCTCGACCGTGAATCGGCCGATGTTGCCGTAGCCTACTACGGCGGCGCGAATTGGTTGCATAAATATTAAATATTAAAGATTAAATAAGTCTTCAGTCTTCAGTCTTCAGTCTTCAGTCTTTAGTCTTTAGTCTTCAGTCTTCAGATTCCGGTAGCTCGGACGCGGTCGTTTAGAGGTCGGACTTGCTTCGCTTGTCCGGGAGGGAGCAAAGCTCGCAGAGATAGATATCTTAAATCAAAAAGTTGAATTAATGATTAATTAGAGGGGAGGGGGAGCATAGCGTAGCCTTGGGAGCGGAGATGCTGCAGGATGTCGGGGAGGCACTGCTTCAGTTTGCCGATGCTCTTGAGGGAGTCGTGGAGATTGATGATGCAGCCGGGGCGCACGTTTCTCTTCACCGATTCGAGTATCTGTCCGGGAGTACGGTCTGCGCGGTAGTCGAGCGTGTTGAGGTCGAACATCACGATCGTGTAGCCCTCTTTCTGAAGAGCTTTCTGCTGATTCCGCAGTATGAGGCCGTGGGGCGGGCGGAAGAGATTGAGTCTTAAGTCTTGAGTCTTAAGTCTTAAGAAGGTTTCGTCGGCGAGGCGGACGTCGGCCATCATCTCCTCAAGCGACTGGCGGAAGGGAGGACGGTGGTGGAAGGTATGGTTGCCTACGGCATGTCCGGCATCCACGACAGCCCTGAAGAGGTCGGGATAGCGGCGGGCGTTGTCGGCCACCATGAAAAACGTGGCCTTGGCGTCGTGCTCGGCGAGTGTCCGTAGCAGCCAGGGGGTCGACTCGGGAATGGGGCCGTCGTCGAAAGTGAGATATACCGACGGTTTAGCCTCGGCGAGGCTATCACGATTCCCGCCGTCGCGGACGCGAAACAGGACGTCGCGCCGGAAGGCGGGAAACCGCAATATCCAGGGTATGCGTTCCTGTGGAAGCAGCATCAGAGTCCCTGCTGCGACTCGCTGAGACGCTTGGCGCGCGCCTTGTCGAGCTTACGATACTGTTCGTACTTCTGCAGGTTGTCCTCGCTGCCGCCTTCCTCGAGGAAGACCTCGATCACGGAATAGAGCACGGAGTCGATCTGCTTCTCCTTGTCGGAGCGCGCGGCATACTCCTCGGGGGAGAGGGAGGCAAGCTCGTTGGACACCTCGCAGTATTTCGCTATCTCCCGCTCAAACTCCTCCCAGGTGATTCCTGATTCTTCGGCGGCAGGCTGGCCACTGCGCATCCTGAGATAGTTCTCATAGTCGCGTCTGAGCTCCTCCTCGTTGAGTCCATACTTCTGCAGGATGGCGGTGATCTCCTTGTCGGCCGCTCCGGGAGCTGTCTCGGCCTGCGCGGCGTTCGCGATCTGTGAGGCGGGAGTCTGACCGCCGCTATACTTGCGGTAGAGCTCGATGAAGCGGTAATACTGATAGGGGATGAGCTGATTCTCGTAGGTCATCGGTGGATTGCCGAAGCTATAGCGCATCGCGCGGTTGTACTGCACGTTCTGGCCATATCTATCTATCAGGGCGAGAAGCTGACGGCGTCCCTTCTCAAGACGAGCCTTGTCGCCGAGCACGTCTGCACCCGCGAGCTCGCAGTTGAGCTGAGCGAGCGTAAGTGCTGTCGACATGGAGTAGGGGGCCGCGCTCTCTCCGAGCTTCTTATCCATGAGGTCTACGATCTCGGCAGACTGAGC
>JAIDTS010000107.1 GCA_029060585.1 Muribaculaceae bacterium | reverse complement strand
GGCCCGCCTTATTGTTATAAACCCGCCAAGTTTGTATTAGTTCGCAGAAGAAATATGTTTTACAACATATTATTGCGGAGACTCCCGCAAGAAAAAAGTTACTATCGGCTGCCCCATTCATGCGATGCGGAGCGCAGCGAGCGAGCCTCGGCGGCCTCTGCTCCCGAGTGCAGAATCAGAAATAGCATGAAGCTCTTCGCGAGCTCTCTGCTCCTCTGCGCGAGATTCCAGTGCCGGCATGGTCGCGTTCGGAGATCGCTCCCCTCCTAAAAGGCTTGCATATGTCGGCAGAATTCGTTAAATTTGCGGTAATTTATACATTCCATTGAACTGACTATACTCATGAACAAGATATTCTTTGCCTTAACGCTTTTATTACTCTCCATCCAGAGCCATGCCTTAACATGGTATGACGGCGTGAACGCAGTGTCGTTGTCAATCCCGGCTTCAGCTGACCCGGTGGTCGAGGTTACAGCCGATATGTTTGCCGACGACATGGAGGCCGTCACCGGCAAACGCGCCGTCAAGACAGACGCCCAACACCCCTCTATACGCCTCTACCAGATCGACACGGCTTCCGACGCCGACCTCAAGGAGGCCAAGTCAGCCGGTATCGACATAAAGGCCCTACAAAAACTCACCGACGGTTTTGCCATCAAGGAAAAAGACGGCACCATCCATATCGCAGGAGCCAACGGCCGAGGCACGGCCTACGGTCTCCTGGAAATGTCGCGTAAGGCCGGAGTGTCGCCCTGGATATGGTGGGGCGATATGGTGCCTCAGAAAAAAGAAATGCTGGAGATAGAAGAAGGCTATGCCGACATGCAGGGCGCCTCCGTGGAAAGACGCGGCATCTTCATCAACGACGAGGACTGGAGCCTACGCCCCTGGAGCCACCTTAACTTCGAGCCCTCACACAAGACAGAGATCGGCCCCAAGACCTACCGCAAGATCTTCGAACTCCTGCTCCGCCTGCGAGGCAACACACTATGGCCCGCGATGCACGAGGGAACGACTGCCTTCTTCCTCCTCGACGGAGCGAAGGCTCAGGCTGACAGTTGCGGAATTATAATCGGCACGTCACACTGCGAACCGATGCTGCGCAACAACGTAGGGGAATGGGATACGGCTAAACAGGGACGCTTCAACTACCGGACAAACCGCGACGAGGTGCACCGATACTGGACCGAACGGCTTCGGGAGGTGAAGGACTCGAAAGGAGGAAACATCTTCACAATCGGAATGCGCGGAATCCATGACTCCTCGATGGAAGGATACTCCACTACAGAAGAGAAATTCGAGGGTCTGCAGCAGGTGATCCGCGACCAGCAGCGACTGATAGCCGAAAACGTCGGAGATCCGGCGAAACAGGACCAAGTGTTCGTGCCCTACAAGGAGGTGCTGGAACTCTATGAGATGGGTCTCGACGTGCCGGACTACGTCACCCTCATGTGGTGTGACGACAACCATGGCTACCTCACGCGCCTCAGCGACCCCAACGAACAGAAGAGGAGCGGTGGTGGTGGAGTCTACTACCATCTGAGCTATTGGGGACAGCCACACGACTACCTATGGCTCACAACTACCCAGCCCGGCCTTATATGGCACCAGATGCGCCAGGCCTTCGACAGAAACGTGCGCAAACTATGGATCGCCAACGTGCACGACCCGAAAATTGCGGGTTATGACCTCGAGCTATTCATGGACATGGCGTGGGACATCGAGAGCGTAGACGCCTCCACGCTCCGAAGCCACTACAATGCATGGCTCGCCCGCCAGTATGGCGAGAAGGCCGCCGAGATAATATTCCCCGTCATGCACGACTTCTACCGACTCTGCGGCGAACGGCGCCCGGAGTTCATGGGATGGAGCCAGGTGGAGAAAGACCGCAACCTATATGAACGCCGGCTTACACCCGTAAGAAACACTGAGCTGAACCCGAAGGAATTCGGCGACGAGCTGCAGCGCTACGTCGAGGAGTTCGACAGGGCGTCGTATGTAGTGGACTACGCTACAAAGTTCGTGGATCCCTCGCTCTACGACGCATACTTCGCGGGGGTCATATATCCCGTGTGCGCGGCGGCGGCCCATGCGCGTTCGATGCTCAAGGCTCAGGAGGCTCGCACTTTGGCGTCTGGTCGCAACGGAGTTGTGGACCGTCCTGCCCTTGAGGAGAAGATAAGGCAGGCCTGTGCGGAGAGCCAGAGGGCGTATCAGCAGGTAAGAAAACTTACTGAATACTATAACGAAGTGGTGTCTGACGGCAAATGGAAGGGAAGCATGGACATGCGACCTCGCGATCTGCCGGTGTTCGCGGCTCCGTCGCTGCCTATCATGCTTACGGAGGCCGAGATGAGGAACTACCCTACTCCCGACGCAGGCAACCCGCGGAAGGCAGACCCGGGCAACACGGTAGCCGCCAACGCCGACTCGTTCGTACGTCTGAAAGGGGATGCCCGCCCCATAGGAATGCTGGGACACAGTATGAACGCAGTTTCGCTTTCGAAGGGAAGCTCGTTGGGATATGACTTTGAGGTGAAGGAAGCAGCGGAAGGAGTCGTGAGGATAGCCGTGCTGCCGACGCATGCGATTGACGGTGAGGACGTGCGCTTCAGCGTGAGTGTCGA
>JAIDTS010000106.1 GCA_029060585.1 Muribaculaceae bacterium | reverse complement strand
CCCGAGACAAAAGACAACAACTTCACGTGGAAAGACTTCCAGGCGCGCAACAATTCCGAGCTCGTAGCCATCTTAGGCAACTTCATCAACCGTGCGGTAGTGCTCACCCATAAGTATTTCGACGGCAAGCTGCCGGCAGTCGCCACCCTGGAAGTGGCCGACACCCAGCTCATCGAAGAGATCGGCAAGCTCAAGGCAGAGATGACCGAGGCCCTCGACACCTTCCATTTCCGCGAAGCCCTCAAGCTCGCGATGGACATGGCACGCGCCGGCAACAAATACCTACAGGAGACTGAACCCTGGAAAGTGGCGAAAACCGACATGGAGCGTACAGGCACCATCCTCAACCTCGCCATCCAGACATGCGCCAACCTCTCGATAGCTTTCGAGCCGTTCCTTCCGTTTATGTCAGAGAAGCTCGTCAAGATGCTTGGAGGGGACAAAATCACATGGGACATGCTTGGATGCTTCGACCTTGTTCCTGCAGGAGCCGAGATAGGGGAGCCTGAGCTTCTCTTCGAGAAGATAGAGGATTCCGTAGTGGAGGCACAGGTTAAGAAGCTCAACGACGCCAAGGAGAAGAACAAGTTGGCCGAGTGGAAACCCGCAGAAGTGAAGCCAAACGTAGAGTTCGAGACATTCGAGAAGATCGACATCCGCGTGGGAAAGGTGCTGGAGTGCACGAAGGTGAAGAAATCGAAGAAGCTCCTTCAGTTCCTCATCGACGACGGCATGGGTAAACGCACGATTCTTAGCGGCATAGCCGAGAGCTATGAGGATCCATCGGTGCTCATAGGCAAGGAGATATGCTTCGTGGCAAACTTCGAGCCGAGGAAGATGATGGGAATCGAAAGCCAGGGCATGATTATGTCGGCTGTCGGTCCTGACGGAAAACTGACTGTGATCTCGCCGTCGGCAGAAGTTGTGCCGGGAGCGAGCGTAGGATAATGCACATAATGCATTAAAGGCCGCTGAGTATTTTTGGAGAAAAAAATTAATAATTTTTTAATCTGCAATAGGATAAATAATTAAATACTTTTTAAGAGAATATGACTGCCTGATTCGGGCAGTCATATTCTTTTTGTTAACATTTATTAAGGGTTTAATTTTGGAGGCGGGGGTCAAAACCGCTAATTTTGCAGTGTGATCAAATTTTAAAGATTAAAGATTAAAGATTAAAGATTAAGAGCTGGCTTTCTTAGGGAATCCTTATCATTTTATATCTAAAGGAAATAAATAAACATACAAATTGGAAATAAATAAACATACAAAAGAATATAAGATATGGCAAAGAAAGTTGTAAAGAAAGCTACCGGCGGGCGAATCGCCGACATGGACGAGAAGCGCAAGGCGCTCGACATGGCCATGGCGCACCTGGAGAAAGACTTCGGAAGCGGCACCATCATGCGCCTCGGCGACGACGCGGTGCAGGACGTGGAGGTCATCCCAACGGGCTCCATCGGGCTTGACTACGCCCTGGGCGTAGGGGGGCTGCCCCGAGGCCGAATCACCGAGATATACGGACCGGAATCATCCGGTAAGACCACACTGGCCATCCATGTGATAGCGGAGGCTCAGAAGATGGGCGGAATATGCGCGATAGTGGATGCCGAGCACGCGTTCGACCGCTTCTATGCCGAGAAGCTGGGTGTAGACGTCAACAACCTCTGGATCGCACAGCCGGACAACGGCGAGCAGGCTCTCGACATCGCTGAGCAGCTGATCAACTCCGGAGCAATCGACGTTCTCGTGGTCGACTCTGTAGCGGCACTTACCCCCAAGGCTGAGATCGAGGGAGAGATGGGCGACAAGAACGTAGGCCTGCATGCCCGCCTCATGAGCCAGGCGATGCGCAAGCTGACAGGCACGATAGCTAAGACGCGCACATGCTGCATCTTCATCAACCAGATCCGCGAGAAGATCGGCCTGATGTTCGGCAATCCCGAGACGACGACCGGCGGCAACGCACTGAAGTTCTACAGTTCCGTACGTCTTGAAATCCGCGCGAGCGGTTTCATAAAGGATGGAGAGCAGGCTGTAGGACGCACGGCGAAGGTGAAGGTAGTGAAGAACAAGGTGGCGCCTCCGTTCATGAAGGCTGAATTCGAGCTCCTCTTCGGCGAGGGTATATCCCGCGTAGGAGAGATCGTAGACCTCGGCGTAGAACACGGCATCATCCAGAAGTCGGGAGCATGGTTCAGCTATAACGGCAGCAAGCTCGGACAGGGACGCGACGCCGTAAAGCGCGTGCTTAAGGAAAACACGGAGCTCGCCGAGGAGATCGCGGACAAGATCGTAGAAAAAATGAATGCCGACCGCGACGCTAAAAAACCGGCAGGCAATCCTTTCCTTCCGGGACGCGACAGCAAGGTGGTGTCCGCAGACGATGATATGGACATGGCCGCGGAACCGGACGCATCTGAGACTGCAGAGGATCTTTTCGGAGACGATTTTGCATTGTAGGGAGCTACGCTCTCCTAAGGAGCTCTCCCCTCCTGGGGCAAGGCCGCAGGCTGGAAAGCCTGCTTTCCATGGGCTACGCAGGGTGGGGGAGAGCTGGAGCTCTCCCCTCCTATAAAAAAGGCAGCCTTTCGGGGCTGCCTTTTTTATAGTCGATGCTTGAATGACGTTATTTGGTCAGTGTGCTGGTGCCGTACATGTAATAATACCATCCGTCACCGTCGAAATAATACCAGAGGCACATGTCAGGAACCGTTATAGAGCCGTCCGCATTGATAGTGGCGACCACAGATTCCGTCGCGCCTGCAGTGGACGCAAACGTATAATACGTATCTCCATATTCCTGAGCCTCTATAGTGATTGTGCCGGCTTCGAGATCAACGATGCCGTAGACCGGAGTGTCGGTCCAGTAAAGACCATCGATCTCCACAGTCTCGAAATCAATCTTCTTTATCGAGGCCTGCCAGTCGGAAGCATCGATTTTCTCCCACTCCCAGTTGTCGTTGATGCTTGAAGATCCTACGAAATGGTTGGTGAATGTCCCGGTAATCGCAGCCATTGGATCGTCGTCGGAGACAGCGGGCCAAGAGAACGTATCATAGTCCCACTCAGCATAGCCGTCGCCATGGTAGCATCCGATATTGACGGAACCTTTCTGGCGGTCACCGTCCCAGTAGCAGTAGTTATACCAAGGATACGCTATCAGCATCGCCGGATCGGAGAGACCGGTCGGCACCTGCCATGTCACGTAGCCGGCGGCAGTGTCATTGACGTATGAGCCGTTGATGATCTCAAACATATCGTCGGTGGCATCGCTATGAATAGTGAAGTCAAAGTTGTAGCCTTCCACGCCATAGAACGCCAGAATAGAGTATGAATTGTCGGAATAAGCCACCATAGTCGCATTCCAGGAGGAATCAAGCTGCGCGCTATAGTAGACGCCTTCCACACGATAAATCTCGGAAACAAGTATAGTTCCGACAGCTGTAGCAGCATCGCTCTGCGAATATCCGGCACGGGGAAGCGCGACAACCGAGATCGAGTAGTCGCCATTGGGGAGTCCGGACAGCTTCACGAAAGTATCGGTCGTAGAGCCGGCGGCCACCTGTTCGTCGGCGGTATCAGTCACCCTATAGGAGTATTCCTCTGCATTAGGCACCGGATCCCAGAAGAAAGTCAGGCCATTTTCGGACGAAGAAGAGACCACCGGAGTCTGTAGCTTGACAAGGTCGGCCGTAGTAGCCTTGATCTCGATTGCCGGGGGAGTACTCCAGTCGCCGTCAAGAGCCGCGAAAGCCCATACCTGGAGGGTATATGTAGTGGAAGGCTGCAGTCCGGATACGACAATCGAGGTCTTCTGGGTGACATCAGACTTAATGGCCCGTCCATTCGGGTCAATAAGCCGATATCCATACTGTATGGCATTTTCCACCTTGTCCCAGGAGAAAGATAGGGACTGGTAATTGGCCGCGTCCTGCGTCACTTCCGGCCGGGCGATTGCTTCTCGAACGTCATCGCTATCGCAGGAGGAGAAGCCTGCTGCGAGCGCCAGGCTGAGCAGCATGGCGAGTGTCTTTGTCTGTTTCATGTCTGTCAGTCCTGATTACTTAAAAGGGTCATACTTGTCGAGATAGAAGCTGGCATACCATATGCCCCATCCTTCGCTGCCGTCGGTCTGGGTGACGTAGGTGGTGAAATAGATGTAGGAATAACCGCTTTCCTTCTCGTAGTTCATATAGATGGTGGTGTAGTCGATATCGCTTTCAAACGACACATTGTCGATAGCTGCATAACCTGCAACGTCGCCCGGTACCCATTCGGGGTATGTCTGGGTTTCCTCATCGTAGAGATACCAGCCGGGATATCCGTCGCCATAGTCGTAGAAATAGGCGTTGTTGAGAGGCTTGAAGACGACTCCACTCCCATTGGTCACTTCCCGGGCACATTCGAACATCACGTCGAGTCCGGACCCGAAGAAATCCTCGAGCTTGAACATCTTTGTGCCTTCAAGCTGGTAGAGAATGCCGTAGGTGTTTGGATACGTGCGATTGTTGCCGGCATCATTGTAGCTGTACGTCACCTGGTCGCTGGCCACAATCCATTGGGCCTTAATCACCGAATATCCCACCGACAGGAGACCTTCACCATATGTGTCAGTCTGGTCGGCAGGGAGCGATAGGGTAAAGCTTTCCTTCACCCCCTTCGGGAGGCCGGCGCAGTTTACGATAACGGTAGTGGAGGCCTCCCCTGCGGCGAATTCAGCGGCGGGGGTCACGAGAGAGAATCCCTCGGCTTCAGACTCAAGAGTCAAGGGGATGGAGATCGCCCCATCGGTTATGGCGCGGGATACGATGATCTCCACGTTCAAAGCGTCGGCGGTGGCATCACTATCGAAAATGAAAGATGACTTTGACGGCATCTCGAAGTAGGCACGGACTCCTGTCTCAGAGTCCTGCGGACCCGGCGTCCAGCCGTCGGAGTCTGAGCAGCCCGTCAGGATTGCGGTAGCCAAAGCTGCGAGCAATATGTATGATCTGTAAAATTTCATGACTTTACCAATTAAACAACATCATTAGTTCGGGTTCCAATAGACTCCTTTGGAGGGATTTGGATTCAGAATCACCCCGTCGTTATAGTTTTTCTCCGACTGGGGGATGCAGAAGTTGAACCAGGGCGCCACGTGGTCGGGAAGGGAATTGACGCGGTACTGAGTGGGGAAATTCGATTCAGGATAATCCTTGATGACGGCTTTCTCGAGACGCTTATAGTCCCAGAAGATCAGGCCTTCACCCCAGAACTCAATACGCTTCTGGGTGAACACATCGTCGATGAATCCTTCTATTCCTGCACCGGTGCTCTTGTAGCTGCCGTCCTTGTATCGGTAGGTATTGACAAAGCTTTCAAGGGCCGCGCGTCCGGCTCCATCACCCTGCGACCGCCCGATAGCCTCGGCTTCGATCAGATACATCTCCTCGACGCGCATTATCGGTGTGCTTACGGCATTGCCGACGGTAGAGATGGTGTTGGACCCGTTGGCTGCATGGAACTTGAATCCGCAGTAGGCGGAGAATTTACTCCATTCATTGAAATTGAGCACTGTTCCGCGGGCATACTTGGTATTGTACGCATTCTCGTCTGCCACGTCTGAAGGCGCGATCCATGTCGGCTTGCGCCAGTCGCTGTCCGATATCTTGTCAAACAGTCGGCTCTCGATCATGCGGTAGCCGTTATAGGGCTGTGTGGCGATACCGTAGGACGCCTCAGGACACATAAAGGAGACCCAAGACTGCCATACCATGCTTGAAGCGAGGCCATTGTTAGGATTGATTGCGATCTCCCACATCCAGGCGTTGTTGGAAGAATTGAATCCGGTCTTGGGGTCGAACCACTGAGACTCGGTGACGGGGGTATAGCCGGTATTGATGGCCTTGCGTGCGTATTCGGCGGCTTTTACGAAGCACTCGCGGGCCGTAGTCACGCCGAGTCTGTCGAAAGGAATGTCGGCGTCTTCCTCATGTGAGATCTGAGTGGCGAGGTCTTCCGGGTGCATGTCGAAGCGAGTTCCCATCAGCAGCCACAGGCGAGCCTGCAGGCCGTAGATGACACCGAGTCCTGCATACGACTTTGAGGCGGGCTCGGGCTTTCCGTAGGCGAACTTCTCTCCTTTGTTGAGATCGGTCAGGATAAACCGGTACATTTCATAGAAGGGTACGCGTGGATTGTTGCGCGATTCAGCCTCCGTGGTATTCTCCGTGACAATGGGCACTGTCATTCCGATCACTCCGGCGTCGACGGCGTGCTGGTCGAGATCGCCGAAGCCTGTAGGCTTGAACTCATACCACTGAGCCATCTCCAGATAAGCGTCTGCTCGGAATGCACAAGCTATTCCGGCAGCCTCATAGTCTTCGGGGTTATCCTCGTCTATGGCCTGCAACACGAGGTTGGCTTTCTGCACGAGGCCGTAGTAACGGCTCCATATGGTATATACGTAGTCATATTGGGAGCCGAGATAGTTTCCGCTCGAGACATAGGGGTAATAGTCGTAGGAATTGTCGTAGATCGGCATGTCGGCAGTAGAAGCGTCGCGCCATTGTAAGACGCACATGAATCCGATGTCATACGACTCATTGTCTGATGAATAGCGAAGGAGGTAGGCCGGTATAGAATTCACCAGATAGGTCTTGTCGGCTTTGTCCACCTGCTCCTGGATGACGCTTCCGGTTGGGAACGTGTCTTCAAGGCAAGAAGTCAGCGTCAGGGCGGGAAGCGCGAGCAAGGCCGCCAACGCGGCGTTTATATATCTTTTCATTTCTGTCTTTACGTGTTATTGTTAGAATTCCACGGCGAGTCCGCCTGAGATTGTGCGCATTGGGAAGGAGTAGCCGGAATCGCTGTTGTAGTTGCCATACATCGCGCCCATGCGAGGATCGAAACCGGTGCGCTTCGTCCAGTAGTAGACGTTCTCAGCCTGGCAGAACACGCGCAGTGAAGAAAGGCGTATGGAGCGTACGAGATTTTTCGGGAATGTATAACCGAGTGTAACGTTGCGAAGTCCGATATATGATGCATCCGTCAGGAAGCGGTCGGAATTCCATCCGTCGCTCTGGTTTCCGTACTGCCACATAGGAATGTCGCTGGTGGTATTGTCCGGACTCCATGCTTTGAAGATATCCTTATGTATAGGATTGCCGGTGATGCTCTCGTAGGGAGGCGTCATGAAGTTTGAGTAGACGGTATCGTATTTCTTGCCTCCGATCGAATAGTTGAACTGTGCGGACAGGTCTATTCCGAAGAACTTGAAAGAGGTGTTGAATCCGCCGAACACCTTGGGGAGAGCGGAGCCGCAGAGATAGTAGTCGCCCGCTTCCCAGCTTGTAGTCGTCGCGAGTTCGCCGTTGTCGTCGGTGTAATAGAAGAGTGCCTTGCCCTCGTCGTTGACTCCGGCGTATTTGCGCAGACGCCAGGAATAGACAGGGAG
>JAIDTS010000105.1 GCA_029060585.1 Muribaculaceae bacterium | reverse complement strand
TACCGGAAGAACGGTGATAACCTTTATACCCGGGCTTTATATGGCGGCAACACAGCTTTCCGTGTTGAGACAAGCGACCGTCCGATTTTCGGAGCATTCCACGGCAAAGACAACCAAAACGTTCACTTTATGGTAAAGGTGGATGGGCATTGGACACGTCTTGATTCCGTGGCGGAGTGCCGCACTTACTACCGTGGTGGGGAAAGACGATACGAACTATCGGATCCTTCTTGGGGTAATGGACATATAACCATCATTGCGCTTGCACCTCGCGATTACGAGGCGGGACTCTGGAAGATTGAAGCTTCGGATATGCCGGCCGGTTCAGAAATCAAGGGAATCTGCGTACCGACAGTCAAGATAAAGCTGAGCCGTAATGGAGATATGGGTGCAGATCCGGCCAATGCTTTCGCACCTGATATGACTGCGCAGGCCCAAGAAACTCAGGTTTTGCCGCTTGGCGGAGAGCGTAAGACTGTCTACATAGAATATACCGATAGAAAGATAGAAGCCACAGACCAGAAAAGGATCGCCAGGGAATTTGCTAAAGCAGAGAGGCAGAGGGAGGAACTCACGGGAATCCTTGAGATAAACACTCCTGATCCATACTTCAACGTGCTTGGTCCGGTGATAGCACATGCAGCCGACGGCACATGGGACGGCAAGACATGGCAGCATGGCGCTATTGGCTGGCGAATGCCGTTGAGCGGGTGGCGCGGCGCTTACAGCGGTGACTTTTTAGGCTGGCACGACAGGGCACGAACGCACTTCGACGCCTATGCAAAGTCTCAGGTAGACAGTGTGCCCCCCATCTATCCGCATCCTACGCAGGATCCTGACAAGAACATGGCGAGGGCAGAGAAGAAATGGGGCACGCAGATGTACAGCAACGGATACATATGCCGCAATCCGGAGCGAAACGACCAGATGCACCACTATGACATGAACCTCTGCTATATCGACGAACTGCTTTGGCATCTGAAGTGGACCGGTGACCTTGACTATGCCCGAAAGATGTGGCCGACACTAAAGGCGCATCTCGAATGGGAGAAGAGGAACTTTGACCCGAATGATGACGGACTGTATGACGCATATTGCTGCATATGGGCAAGCGACGCACTCTACTACAATAGCGGCGCCGTAACACATTCATCGGCATATAACTACAGAGCCAATAAGATAGCGGCGGAAATCGCAGAGAAGATAGGGGAGGATCCCACTCCTTATGTCAAAGAGGCAGAAAAGATACTCAATGCCCTTAATACAACTCTCTGGATGGAGGACAAGGGAGTGTGGGCCGAGCATAAGGACTTCATGGGGCATCAGCGACTACATGACCATCCTGCACTCTGGACAGTCTACCATGCCATAGACAGCGATGTGGCCGATGATTTTCAGGCATTCAGCGCGACACGCTACATTGACAACAACATCCCTCATATTCCGGTGGCCGCACCGGGACTGGAAGAAGGGTATGCCACCATAGCCACTACCGACTGGATGCCGTATGCATGGAGCATCAACAACGTAGCATTCGCTGAGGTGATGCATACTGCGCTTGCATACTGGCAGGCCGGCAGGCCTGAAGAGGCGTCAAGACTGCTGAAGAGTTCTATGCTCGACGGAATGTTTCTCGGCAACAGTCCGGGCAATATAGGACAGATAAGCCATTATGATGCGGCGAGAGGAGAGTGCTACAGAGACTTTGCGGATCCAACTGCCATGATGGCGAGGGCTGTAGTACAGGGTCTGTTCGGTTTTGCGCCGGACGCTCTAAACCATACCGTCACAATACGTCCGGGTTTCCCTTCTGACTGGAATCATGCATCGATAAAACATCAAGATTTCTCGCTCGACTTCAAGAGGGACGGGAGGAAAGAGACGTATAAGTTTAATGTGGGTCTTGACTCTGTCAAGACTGCGGAACTTATTCTTCCGGCATTGAAGGATAAGGTTAAGTCTGTGAAGGTGAATGGAAAGAAATATGGATGGAAGGTTTTTGAATCTTCTATAGGTCATCCCTCGCTTTCAATGAGCGTTCCTTTGGCAGGCGACATGACGGTCGAAATAGAGTGGAAAGGAAAACCATATGCTGAAGCGAAGATTTATGCTACAGGACAGGAGCGGGCCGGTTTCCGTGAGGTCAAGGGCGGAGACTTCACCTGGTGGGAGGAGACAGAGAGTTTCACCCATGGCACCCCGGATGCTTCAATGCTCGGACTTGACCTGAAGGTTAACCCTTCCGATAAGTACGAGACCATAGACTTGAGCGGACTTTATAACGCCAACATCACCGATATCTTCCGTAATCAATATGAGTCGCCGCGTTCTCCTTATACCACTCTCCAGATACCGATACAGGGGATAGGCGAGTGGTGTCATCCGGATGATACCGCTCATATCGACGACAGCGGACTCCGACGGATGGTAGGTGAAGATGGAAGACTTATGACTACTGTCGGAATTCCTTTTGCCTCAGACAAGGTTGGAAAGAACATCATCTATACCTCGCTCTTCGATAATTATCCTGACCGGGTGTCAGTGCCGCTTAACGGTAAGGCAAACGCTATCCAGCTGCTTCTTGCCGGAAGTACCAACCATATGCAGAGCTATATGGAGAATGGAATGATTAAAGTGAAGTATACTGACGGATCGGAAGAGAGTTTGCCGCTTATAGCTCCTTACAACTGGTGTCCGATAGAGCAAGATTACTACGTCGATGGGAAGCAATTCCGTATGGACACCACGCGTCCTTACCGGATTACGTTTAAGGAAGGAATCGTTTCCGACAACCTCGGAGAGGAACTTGGAATCAAGGGAGTCTACGGACGCAGGATTGATGGAGGAGCCGGAGTGATGCTCCGGATAGATCTTGATCCGACGAAAGAACTTAAGGAACTGGAACTGGAGACGCTATCTAACGATGTGGTCATCGGATTGGCGGGAGCAACATTGGTTAAAGATTAAATATTAAGTAGGAATGCATAATTGGCTTCGCCCAAGCTAAAGCAAGTCATAATGCAGAATTCATAATTATAAGACTCTGAAGTTCAGACAATAAAATCTTTATGATAGTATGCATTTAATT
>JAIDTS010000104.1 GCA_029060585.1 Muribaculaceae bacterium | reverse complement strand
TGGATAAGATATTTCAGGAGTTTGGAGTCGAATCCGCATATGACGCCTACAAACAAGGCAAGAATTATCACGAAACTCTTTTCCTTGATATGTCTTTCACGCCATGTGACGACTTCCGCCCACCATTCCGTGAATCTGTTATGTGTCTCTTTATATGCCAAAACTATACGAATTGATTGGTATTTCTTATTTGCCCTTTCCTTCCAGTATGGTCAGGATGGTGTAAAGCATTATCTTGAGGTCTACGAGAATCGACATATTCGATATGTAGAGAAGGTCGAATTTCGACCTCTCCGCCATTTCCTCTACTTTTGAAGCGTAGCCGTATTTCACCATACCCCATGATGTTATGCCGGGACGTGTCTGATAAAGCAGCGTGTAGAAGGGGGCGATTTCGATGATCTTGTTTATGAAAAACTTTCGTTCAGGTCTTGGGCCCACCAGACTCATTTCTCCTTTGAGTACGTTCCAGAATTGAGGGAGCTCGTCAAGTCGATATTTTCGCATGATGCGCCCTGATTTCGTGACCCTTGGATCGTCATCGCTGCTGAGTTGCGGGCCGTCTGCCTCAGCGTCTTTACGCATCGTCCGGAACTTGATTATCTGAAAAGGCTTTTCTTTTAGTCCGATACGTTCCTGCCGATAGAAGACAGGACCCTCAGATTCAGTCTTAACCCTGATCGCGAGCAGAAGAAACAGCGGGCTCAGAAGAATAAGCATTAGAATACTTACTGTCACATCAAACGTGCGTTTGATGTTCTTCTCAGACTCCGACATGCTGGAATGGGTAAGGTCAACGAGAGGAAATCCGTAGATATCCTTCAGAGTTATGGAGGAGGTCATGAAACTCAGCGTGTCTGGTGAGAGCTTTACAGGAATGCCGATAGGAAAGAGACGGTATACCATATTGAGTATCTGTTCTTTGTCGGATTTCTCCGGCGCAAGGATAATCTGGTCTATGTTTCTCTCCCTACAAAACGCCTCGAGCTCCTCTATTTCTCTCGCTTCATGGATATGGTCCGATTCTCCCGGGATACGGAAGAATTCCTCTATGGAATGGCTGATGACAGCCTTGCTTTCCCTCATCCTTTCGGCGAGAGCGTGAGCTTTCTTGGAATTCCCGACTACAACCGCCGTATACTTCCAGTCGCGGCTTTTGAAATGCCGTATCTGGTTGTTGATGACGATTAGTCGGCCTAATGCTGTGATGACGAAAAAAATGAGGAAGATAAGAACGAACTGGATGAGATTGGAGGATATGTCGCTCATCTGGTCGTTGGTCAGGAGTGTTAGATGAATCAGGATCGTACTGATGGCTGACGTCACTGCAGTGTTCATCAATTCTGCAAACCTTGACTTGCCAAACGGATTGTTATAGAATCCGGAGAGCCAGTAGATGGCAAGCAATATAAGCGGGATAATGCCTTGCTCTATGAGCAGCTTCGGTTGAAGGATAAACGATAGGGCTCCCTCAAGGGATAAAGTGGAGGTGGTGGAGTCGACATATCTGAGGATATTGAAGAGCACGACGGAAATGTTGGCGGATATCCAGTCCGTCAACACGAGCTTTATACGCTCCATCCTTACAGATGCCATTTTCCCTATCATCGAATCACTTTAACTACGTTTTCCCTCGTGATCTTTATGATATTGCTCGGTTTTGCCGCTCCTTTTTCCGTCTGTCGGAAGCGGCAGACGTAGTCGACTCCGTTCTTTATCTCTGAAGATATCTCTGCGAAAGTCAAAGGCGTAGGTTTCCCGCTGATATTTGCGGAGGTAGACACGATCGGGCCTCTCAACCGATCGCATAGCGCGCGGCTGAATTTCTCAGACGTGATGCGGATGCCGAGGCTTCCGTCTTCAGCCCTGAGGTTATCTGCCACGCCGACTGGATGATCATAGATGATGGTCATGGGATTTACTGCGACGTCGATGAGTTGCCATGCTATGTCGGGTACTTTCTTGACCGTTCGCTGAAGCATTCCCTCCGAGCTGACCAGAACAAGCATTGATTTTGAATCAGTCCTCATCTTTAGCTCATAGATTTTCCTTACAGCCTCGCCGTTCCGGGCATCACATCCGATACCCCATACTGTATCTGTAGGATATAGGATGATGCCTCCTTCCTTCATGATCCTGACTGCCTCCTTAAGGTCTGATTCGTCGTAACGGAGGTCTTGATGGTTATAGTCCATATTCAATTTTTACTGAATTGAGGATATGCTGACCGCCTGCTTTAATTACGCCTGTATTGCCTCGGCTTCCGAAATCCAGAGTCTGGCGGTAGCGTCGGAGGGCATTCTCCAGTCGCCTCTCGGAGAAAATGACACCGGGCCCACTTTCGGTCCGTCGGGCATGCAGGAGCGTTTGAATTGTTGGTTGAAGAATCGCCTTAAGAAGACTATCAGCCATTTCTTTATCGTCTCCTTGCTGAATGTAGGTCGTCCGTCAGGATATGGACCCTCAGCGAATGCCTTGCATGCGAGTGTGAATATCTTCGCAGGCGGGAATCCTTCCTTTATGAAATGGTAGATGAAGAAATCGTGAAGGTCATAGGGCCCTACGAGGTCCTCGGTCTTCTGGGCTATATTTCCCTCGGCGTCGGTAGGCACAAGCTCCGGACTGATGGGAGTGCTTACGATGTCTTCCAGAATTGAGCGTGTCTTGTCGTCGTATTCTTGCGCCACCCGCCGGACAAGCGGACGTATGAGGGTCTTGGGGACGGATGCGTTGACGCTATACATGCTCATGTGGTCGCCGTTATAGGTGCACCATCCGAGCGCAAGTTCCGAAAGATCTCCTGTCCCGAGCACCATCCCTCCGTATTTATTGGCCAAGTCCATCAGAATCTGTGTGCGTTCTCTGGCCTGCGAATTCTCATAGGTCGCGTCATGAACGTTGATATCATGTTCGATGTCCTTGAAATGAAGTTTTACTGCTTCCGCGATGCTGATCTCTATGTGTGTGATGCCCATCTGCCGCATGAGTTCCACTGCGTTGGAGTGAGTTCGGTCGGAAGTGCCGAATCCTGGCATTGTCACTCCGATGATACCTTTGCGGTCGTAGCCGAGGTCGTCGAAGGCCCTGACAGCAACGAGGAGCGCGAGGGTCGAGTCAAGTCCGCCGGATACACCTACCACAAGGCATTTGCATTTCGTAGCGAGAAGCCGTTGTTCGAGTCCCCAGGCCTGGATGGTTATGATTTCCTCGCATTGCTCGTCGAATCTCGTCTTGTCTGACGAAAGGAAAGGGTAGGGGTTGATGTCGCGCATGAGATCGGCCGGCTCCGCCTGAATGACAGCGAAGTCTTCCGAACCGAAAGTAGGGAGCACTATGTCGTTCTGCCCGAAGCTCGACTGCCGCTGACGCGTATTCCTCAGTTTCTCAACATCAATGTCAGCAATGCAATATCCTTCTGTGCGCCTGAATCTGTCTGATTTCTTAAGGATCTGTCCGTCTTCCGCGATGATGGCATTGCCCGCGAAGACAAGATCCGTGCTTGACTCTCCGGCGCCGGCTGAAGCATAGACGTAGCCGCATTTGCAGCGGGAGGATCGTTCCTTGATCAGTGAGATGAGGAAGGCGTGCTTGTCGATCACCTCGTTGGTGGCGCTCAGGTTGGCGATGATGTCGGCTCCTGCTACGCTCATTGCTGTGCTCGGCGGGTTTGGCACCCACATGTCTTCGCATATCTCCACACCAAACTTTGCGTTTTCGATTCGGAAAAGAAGGTTTATGCCGAATGGGATGGCGTGGTTGTCGATATCTATGATGTTGTATTCCTTTCCTTCCGGAAGATGTAGTTCAAGGCCGGATGAGAACCATCTTTTCTCATAGAATTCGTCATAGTTTGGAAGATAGCATTTGGCTACTATCCCGAGTATCTCGCCGTATTGAATCACGGCGGCGCAGTTATAGAGGCGTCCCCTGTATCTCACCGGTAGGCCTACTACGGCCGTCACATGCGATTCCTTAGTCACCTGCTGGAGGAAACCGAGTTGGCGCATTGCTGCGTTGAGCAGCGACGGCTGGTTGAAAAGATCGCCGCAGGTGTAGCCTGTAAGGCAGAGTTCTGGAAAAACTATGAGCCGGGCTCCCTTTTTTGAAAGGTGCATTATCATATCCGCGATCCTGACGGAATTGACGCCTGGATCTGCGAGGGCCACTTCAGGGTATGCGGCCGCCACTCTGAGATATCCGTATTTATTCATCGTTAATGCAGTGTCGATAGGATTTGAACTACAAAAATAACAAAAAAAAGCATTTCAAGCAATAGGCAGACGGATAAAAGTGCCGTTAAGAGGAGAAAAATAACGGATGGCCCCGATTCCGGGGCCATCCGAGAGTATTCTTGTCTTAGACTTGATTGAGTCTTATTTGAGGGCAGCCTGAACTGCATCGTTGGGCACCATCTCTTCTTTGAAGACATAAGCGCCTGTCTTGGGAGA
>JAIDTS010000103.1 GCA_029060585.1 Muribaculaceae bacterium | reverse complement strand
ATGTCGCAGAACGACTACGACAAAGCGGTAGCGGGCCTGAAGCAGCTCGGAGTGCAGTTGCAGGCAAATAAGAACAAGCTTGCCTATACCCGCCTCTATGCCCCGACATCCGGGATAGTGGAGTCTGTAGGATATTCCGCCGCTGAAATGGTGGATGCAGGGACTCCTGTGTTTACCCTCATGACGGCAGGCGGAATGGAAGTGACATGTGATATTCCCGCCTCCGCATACGGAGAGCGTGATCGTTTCTCAGATTTTTCATGTCGCTCACCGTATCTCGGCGAGGAACCTGTTCAGTTGAGGCTGATCGGCATCATACCAAAGGCCAACAGCAGTCAGTTATACCGCATAAACCTTGCTTTAGCCGGAAATCAGGCTAAATCCGTCACTGCAGGAATGAACGTAGAGGTGACAATTGGAATGGCAGATAATGGGGACTCCGGACTGCTCATACCCTCATCTGCTCTCTTCACAAAGGATGACAAAGAATACGTATGGATTATGAAGAACGATTCCACCGTGTCGGCACAACCGGTAGTCACTGAAGGACGATTACGCGGAGGTATGGTGAAAGTCACGGAAGGACTCTCTACGACTGACAATGTCGTGAGGGCGGGAGTAACCATGCTCACTGCAGGAGAAAAGGTGAGAGTGATAGAAAAGCCGAGTAAAACCAACGTCGGAGGACTCTTATGAACAGGATAACACGCTTTTTCATGGAGCGACGGGTATTGTTCTGGTCGCTAATGGTCGGAATCATCATAGCCGGAGTGCTCGCCTTTATGAGTATGCCCAAGCTTGAGGATCCGGCGGTGCCCGTGAAGCAGGCAATGGTCATAGTGCCCTATCCGGGCGCGTCGGCCCATGAGGTGGAGCTTAACGTGGCTCAGAAAATGGAAGACGAGCTGCGCAGCCTGCCCGACGTCTACAAGATAAAGTCGGATTGCCAGAGCGGCATTGCCATGATCACGGTCGAGTTCAAGATGACGGTGCTGGTCGAAGACCTGGAGCAGCACTTCGACCAGCTGCGCAGGAAAGTCAGCGACATGGCGTCGCAGCTTCCTGCCGGATGCTATGATCCGGTGGTGATGGATGATATGATGGATGTCTACGGCATATTCTATTCCCTTTCCGGTGAAGGTTATGAATACCCCGAACTCCTTAAATACGCCAAATACATAAGGCGAGGTCTTCTTTCCGTACCGGGGGTGAAAAGGGTTACGATAGCTGGAGGCCGCGACGAGACCATCGACATCACACTGAGCAAGGAGGAACTTGCCCGCAACGGACTCATTCCCGCGCAGGTCATGCTTGCCCTACAGTCGGTGGGGAAACCTGCCAACGCCGGAGCGTATGCAAGCGGTGCGGATAGGATAAGGATGCAGGTAGACGAAGGTATAGACAACGAGGAAGACCTGCGCAACCTTCTAATAAACACTCCAGACGGACGACATATGCGTCTCGGTGACCTCGCAAGGATAGAGCGAACGCTGGCTACTCCTCAGCGCAACGGATTCTTCGTAGACGGTAAGCCCTCGCTCGCTATATGCGTAGCGATGGAGAACGATGCAGTAGTTCCCGACGTAGGCAAGGCCGTTGACAAGGAAATGACTGTGCTCATGCGCAGTGTTCCAGCCGGAATGGAAACCGAGAAGATTTTCTTCCAGCCCGACAAGGTCAGCGATGCCATATCATCGTTTATGGTCAACCTGCTCGAGTCTGTGCTCATAGTCATCATAGTGCTGATCTTCACGATGGGATTCAGGAGCGGTCTCATCATAGGATTCGGACTTGTTCTCACGATAGCCGTGTCCTTCCCTATCCTCCTCCAATGCGGCACGACCCTGCAGCGCATATCGCTCGGCGCTTTTATCGTGGCAATGGGTATGCTTGTGGACAACGCCGTGGTAATAATGGATGGTATCCTCGTAGATAAGAAACGACGTCTGCCGGAGAGTACCTATCTATACCGGATAGGCAAGAACACTGCGTTGCCCCTGCTCGGTGCGACAGTGATAGCCGCCGCCACCTTCATATGTATATACCTCTCGCCCGACTCGGCCGGAGAATATGCCGGCGACCTCTTCCTCGTGCTTTGCGTCAGTCTGCTCGCAAGCTGGATCATCGCCCTCGTGCAGGTGCCCGTATGCGCAAAGGCGTGGCTTCCGAAGGATGATAGGGATTCCGGTCAGGACAATGACGGAAAGGTGATGGATTCTCCGGCGCATAGGGCAGTTAGGAGATCAGTGGCTTTCCTGATCGACCACAAATGGCCGACCGTAGTCCTGTCGCTTGTCCTTCTTGGCCTCAGCATGCTTGGGCTTACAAAAGTGAAAAACCTATTCTTTCCTGATTTCGACTACAAGCAGTTTGTCGTAGAATGCTATTTCCCCTCGCAATCCTCTCCCGACAGCGTGAGCGGCCAGCTTCACGAGATGAGCCGCATGCTTTCGGCCGACAAGGATATAGAGCGTGTAGCGATAAGCATGGGAGCGGCTCCGGCAAGATATTGCCTCGTGCGCCCAATGTCGTCAGGCGGTGACCGCTACGGCGAGCTGATTGTGGACTGCAAGGACTACAAGACGGTAGTCGCGCAGATTCCGGAGATCAGGAAGGAACTGCGCGAACGGTTTCCCGACGCTTATATCCGTATCCGTAAATACAACTTCTCGATTTCCACCTCTCATACAGTGGAAGTAGAATTCTCAGGTCCTGATCCGGCAGTTCTCAGGGAACTGAGCGCCAAGGCCGAGAAGATAATGAAGGACTGCCGCTATGTGGATCCGTATTCGGTGCAGAACAACTGGAATCCTACAGCCAAGACCCTTGTGGTAGATCTCGACAGAGGGAACGCCCTTACGGCCGGAGTAAGCCGCGACGATGTGGCCAATGCCCTGCTCGCCGCATCAGAGGGTATGCCCGTAGGCGTTATGCACGATGCAGACAACACCTTGATCGTCAACCTAAAGGTGCGCAACGCCGACGGGACGGAGATAGAGGATATCGACAACATCCCTGTATGGACCATGCCAAACATCAGGCTTGACGGCGAGAACGCGATAGCCTCGGTGATGTCGGGCAACGCG
>JAIDTS010000102.1 GCA_029060585.1 Muribaculaceae bacterium | reverse complement strand
ATTGTGATTGAAGCGTAAGGATAGACCTTGATGCCTGCGTCCTCGTTGATGAATTTAAGTTCTTCTCCGATATTCTCCACTGTGTCAGGAGTCGGGTTTAGGTTAGGCATGGCGCATACTGCCGTATATCCTCCCATCATTGCTGCTGTCGTGCCAGTGTAGATGGTCTCTTTAGCCTCGAACCCAGGCTGCCGCAGATGCACATGTACGTCACAGAGCCCATATGTCACGAGTTTGTCGCGCATTATATATTCCAATGTCGCCATATTCTCAGGGAAGATAGGTCCTCCTCGGTTGATTCTTACGATTTTTCCGTCGATGACCTCGATGGAAGTCCCTTCGTAGACTCCTTCTTTGTCAACCCAGATACATTCGCTGAGAATGTAATGCCTTGGCATGCTTTCCGCGGGCAATTCGTGATAGAGCATATTTTAATAAGTTATGAAGTTTAAAAGTTAAGCGACTGGAATGCAGGCATAAAAAAATACGCATCCCCTTTCGGGGGTGCGTATCCCTTACGGCACGTATGCCATATGTTTTCTTTCTATGTATTGCATCGTCGGTTTCATTTCGACTGCAAAATTACAAATTATTTCTCATTCGTGCAAGAGCATCGCCCAACTCTTTTGCCATTTCTTTTGCATCCCGACATCCAAGCATATACTGTCTGCCGGATTTCAGACGAATCAGGAATGTCTGGGAAGCCAACCCGTAGTATGCGAAGTATTTGCCAATAGAGGGTTCGCGAAACCATCCCCAGTAGCCGAAACTGCAGCGACAGCCAATAACGCTCTTTTCTGCCATAGTAGGAGGGCAGATTTTCACTGCCGTTATTTCATTCAGAGGAAATTTCTTGACTCGTAGTGACGTGTCAACATTGAGGGAGTCTTCAGTGAGCCTGACGTACATAGGGCAGTAAAACAGAGTAAGAAAACCCCATACAAGGATAAAACTTAAAAATATCCAGACCCATGCCTCTACATCCGTACGCTTGAATTGAGTTATGCATGTACATGCTACTGCGCCGACCGCTATGATGGTGAATATGGCATTCCAGGTGCTTATATATACTCTCTTCTTCAGTATTGTCTTAGCCATAATAGTCTAAATTAAAAGCATTGTCATTTCTCTGTGCGACACTGGTTCAATTCCAGAAAAGATAGGCAATGAAGACGGCAGCAACCGCTCCGGTGATGTCTGCCAGAAGGGCGTATCCGGCTGCGTAGCGGGTTTTCATCACTCCGACGGAGCCGAAATATACAGCGAGAATATAGAATGTGGTGTCGGTGCTCCCTCTCACAACAGCTGCCAGACGGCTCACAAATGCATCGGCCCCTTCCGCCTTCATCACGTCGAGCATCATGGCGCAGCTTCCGCTTCCGCTAAGGGGTTTCATCAGCATCGTAGGCAATGCACCTACCCACTGCGTGTCAAGACCACATATACCAAGTGCATATGACACAGCTCCCGTAACGGCATCAAGAGCTCCGGAAGCCCTGAACATTCCTATTGCAACTAAAATCGCGACAAGATAAGGGATGATTCCTACAGCAGTCTTGAATCCCTCTTTCGCTCCTTCTATAAAGCAGTCATATACGTTGATCTTCTTACGTAGCCCTGCCAATATAAAGAGTATTATCACGCTGAAAAGAAGAAAGTTGGCGGCGAAGGTGGAATAATGCTCCACCTTATTAGCCGGAAGTGAGGAAAACCACCATGCCACTCCTCCTACAACTGCAGCTATTCCTCCGAGCCAACTCCAGAGCACAGCATCCATTCGGATACGCTGTTTCAGACAGAGTGCTATAAGTCCAACGAGAGTTGCGATGGCGGTAGCTAAGAGAATGGGTATGAAGATATCGGTCGGATTTGCTGCTCCTCCCTGAGCCCGATACATCATTATGCTGACAGGTATCAGGCAGAGTCCGCTACTGTTAAGCACAAGAAACATTATCATCGCGTCTGTAGCTGTGTCTTTCTGCTTGTTGAGCGTCTGCATCTCCTGCATGGCTCGAAGTCCCATCGGTGTCGCGGCATTGTCGAGACCGAGCATATTGGCCGAGAGATTCATGAAAATAGCCCCCATTGCCGGATGATCCTTGGGAATTCCAGGGAAGAGGCGTGAAAAAAACGGACTGACAAGCTTGGCCATTCCGGTTGTCACGCCTCCCTTCTCTCCAATCTTCATGATTCCCATCCATAGAGACAGCACTCCAGTAAGCCCAAGAGAAATCTCGAAGGCAAAAGCCGCCTGTGTAAAGGAAGCATTCATTATGTCGCTCCAGATAGTGGTCACTCCTGTAGTCAGCGATACTCCGACCGCCATCAGGAACGCCACTATGAGGAATCCTATCCAGATATAATTAAGTATCATATTATTAGTCGTCGCATTCGGTGAAAGAATGGTGGTGGGAGTGGCATTCGTGGATACCTCTGTCTACTATGATGTGACGGTTGGCCATTCCTGATATGACAGACATCTCGTGGCTGACGAGAACTATTGTATGCTCCTTTGCGAGATCCTCCATCATTGAATAGATCTGGCGCTCGAAAGTTTTGTCTACATAGCTCAGAGGCTCATCGAGAACTATCACTTCTGGATTGGAGACAAGTGCTCTTGCGAGTAGTGTCCGCTGCAGCTGTCCGCCGGATAGCACTCCGACCGTACGGTCGAGATAATCGCCAACTCCGCACATCCCAACGACTCTCTCAAATTCCTCTTCATCCTGTCGGCTCCTTCTTGCAAGAAGACCTTTTATCTGTCCGGACTTGATGGCTTCTCCTACAGTGATGGGAAACCGAGTGTCGATATTGCTTTTCTGAGGCAGATATCCTATCCGTAATCGTTTTGCCTCAGATCCGTCATGATAGTATATAACCTTCCCGTCTACCGGTTTCAGCAGACGTAGCATAACGCGCAGTAAAGTGGTCTTTCCTCCTCCGTTCGGTCCGGTGATGGCCATGAAGTCACCTTTGTCAACACTAAGTGAGACATGGTCGAGGATGGTCTTCCCGTCGAATCTTACCGTTATGTCGTCAATCCCGATTAATTTCATTTGCAATTGTCATTAGGTCGTCAAGCCAATCGGAAGAATTAAGCGAAACCTCTATAGTTTTGAGCCCAAGTTGCTTAGCTGTCGCTTCGTCGCCGGCCGAATAGTGCTCTTTCTCCAAGATGAAGACTTTTGCTCCTGAATTCTTGATCTCATCCATCTGTCGGCTTAACTGAAGCGGAGATGCTTCTTTTCCGTCAGCTTGCAGTGCAGTCTGGGTCAATCCGTAGTCGCGTGCGAGATATGAAAGCGAAGGATGTCTCATCGCAAACCCTCTACCCGCTATGTTCATTCTTGAAATAGAGTCATCCATTGCAATCAACCGTTGTTTTAGATCTTCTCCGGCTTTCAGATAGAAGTCTGCTTTCTTGGGATGGATAATCGACATATATCGTGTCATGTTGTCTGCAATCCGTATGCTGTTCTTGATTGACGCCAGCAGATGGGGGTCGAATTCTTCTGGATCGTGGTCATGCGCTTCGTGACTGTGATGTCCGTGTGTTCCCGTTATCTTTTCGACTCCATCAGTGCAGTCTACGATCTTTAACTCCGGAAAATTGGATGAAATGCTGTTTGTCAGTGACTTTTCAAATCCATCGGTGCCCAGCGTAAAGAATGCCTCGGCTTTTCCCAGTTCCTTCATGGTGCTTATCGACGGCTGATATGTCTCTGGATCGCTTCCCGCCGGAAGGAGGGTGACTATATCGAAGTCTTCACCCACGATTTGTCTGAGCATCCAGGCCTGGGGCTCGAAACTGACAGCGATTGCAGGGCGGTCATCTTTCTGACCGCCACCGCAACCGCCAATAATCATCACCAGCATCGCCATGACTATGCCGGTTATGCTTGAGAGTCTCATATCTTTCGGATACCCATTATCTCTCGTACGTCTTTCAAGGTCTTGGCAGCATATTCACGTGTGCGCTCCGCTCCCTGCTTCACTATCTTCGATAGATATTCGTCGTTGTCGCGGATGTCGAGTATTCGCTGCCGAATAGGAAGGGTTACCTTAAGCAGGTCTTCGGCAAGCTGTTTCTTTAGGTCTCCGTAGCGGATGCTGCAGTCGGCGTAGGCCTGACGGAAATGATCGGTGGTGTCTTTGCCGCTGACGAGGTCCATAAGGGTGAAGAGATTTTCTACAGGCTGAGACACGGGAGAGTTGGGTTCCGTAGGACCTGCGTCGGTAACAGCGCGCATCACTTTCTTGCGCAGTGTCTTCTCGTCATCAATCAGGTAAATGCAGTTGCCTTCGCTCTTGCCCATCTTTCCGCTTCCGTCAAGTCCGGGTACCTTTATCGCCTCGCCTCCGAAGTTGAAGTTGACGGGCTCTTTGAAGTAATCAACTCCATAGAATGAGTTGAAGCGGCGTCCGAATCGCCTTGTAAGCTCAAGATGCTGCTCCTGGTCTTTTCCCACCGGTACATAGTCTGCGTGATGGATAAGAATGTCTACGGCCATTAGCGTAGGATAGGTTAGGAGTCCGGCATTTACACGGGCATTATTGTTCTGGTTGCCGATGATTTCCTTTTCTATCTCATCGCTGTCGCTCTTTATCCCAAGGGCCTTTCGTGCCTTGTCCTTGAAAGATGCAGTGCGCATAAGTTCGCCTATTCCTACATGCATGTTTAGGAGCAGATACATTTCGGAAATCTCAGGGATGTCGCTCTGCACATATAGGATATTCTTATCGGGGTCGAGCCCTGCAGCAAGATACTCTGCGAGAATCTGCTTCACGCTTTCGTGAAGGGCCTTCGGATCTGGATTGGTGGTCAACGCGTGAAGGTCTGCTATGAAGTAACGGCTGTCGTAATCATCCTGCATCCTGACGAATTTCTGGAGTGCACCGTAGTAGTTTCCGAGGTGCAGGTTCCCTGTTGAGCGGATGCCGCTCAGCACTACTTTCTTGCTTCCGTCTGGACGGAGGTTGCTATTCTGATCGGCAGTGGGGGCTGTCTTTTCTGAATCCATAAGATAAAAGTTATATTTTTATGCAAATTTAATCATTAATCCCCACTTATGCAAACATTAATTCATAATTCATAATGCATAATTCATAATTACGGTCATGAAAAAGACTCGGAAGAATTTCCCGAGTCTTTAAAAAATGCATTGAGCATTATGCATTATGCATTAGATTAGAGGTTGAAATAGTAAGTGCCCGTAGATAGGTTGGCATACCAGGAATAGGGAACTCCGCGGAGCGTATAGGCAGTCTGAAAAGCCGGTATGTCAAGTCCGTTTCCTTCCCACATCTGTGTCCATGGATTCCATGCATTCTGAACGGTAACGTCGTAGAAGAATCCGTTCCAATCCCAGCTCACTACCATCGGAATAGTCTCCCATACTCCTTGTGCGTCATATCCGACAGCGATGACCTTGGATATTCCGGCGTTGTAGCCCGGACCGTTGTTATATGGGCCGGAGAAAGAACCAGGTCCCCATGGACCTCCGTTCATCATGGAGTTGCTTGTCCCCCACATCGGGACGTTGGGACCGAATCCGGCCCCCGGGCCTGAACCCTGGGGCACGTTGGGCGTAAATGATCCGCCTGCTCCAGGAGCTGGAGCACTATTGCCTCCGTTGGGCATGAACGCTCCGCCCGAGCCTGGTGCCGGAGCGCTGTTCTGTGCGTTGATTGAGCTTATTGATACGATAGCGGCTGCTATCAGTGTGAAGATTCTGCGTGCTTTCATAGTCTTAGTCTTTAGTGGATGTGTGTGTTTTGCAATTAAAACGTTTAAATGGTTTAAAAGGTTTAGGTAGTTTAAAAGGTTTATGGGAGTTAAAAAAAAGTAAAGGCTTAAAAACCGTAAATAAACGGTTTTTAAACCTTTATAAATCTTATATTATAAATCCTTAAAACTATCTAACGATCTAAATCATCTAAACGATCTAAACCATTTAAACCTTAGAGATTGGGGTTGATCTTGCTCCATTCCGATATAGGAGGCATTATACCAAGCTGGATCACTTCGTCGCGGAGGGCGCATAGGTGCTTATAGCTCTGGTCGAGTTCCTTTTCCTCATCTGGGGTGCCTGTCATTGGCTGAACTGTGACGCCCTCCTTGTCTATGGTTGTCTCCATGGCCATCATAATGTGGCTGAAACGAGTGTTGTTCACATAAGTACCGACTGGCCAGCGGAACATCGGACCACCCATGGCGGCCTCAATCATCTCAATTGAAAGATATGCAGGACTCTGGAACGAACTGCGTCCTCGTAGTTCGATTATCTTCTTTCCTCCTTGAATCACACGTTGTTTAAGGTCTTCCCATGCCTCTTTGGTGAGAGGCTCTGTTCCGATGAAGTCTACGAGAGGCTTACCGTTTACCTTTGCTGTCGATGCGAAAACCGCCATCTGCTCTCCATGGCCTCCGTATGTACGGCAGTTGACGATATTGTCAGGCTCTACGTTCAACTGCTTCGACAGCTCATTGCGCAGGCGTGTACTGTCAAGGGCTGCAAGTGTCGACACCTGATTCGGCTTAAGCCCGCTGTAGAGGAGCGTGATCAGACCTGTTATGTCGGCTGGGTTGAAGATTACTACAATGTGCTTAACGTCTGGACAGTATTTTTTGACGTTTTTACCGAAATCCTCGGCTATCTCTGCATTTCCCTTCAGCAGGTCTTCGCGCGTCATCCCAGCCTTGCGAGCCGCACCGCCTGAGTTGACGATATACTTCGCATCCTTCAGAGCTTCGGCGATATCTGTGGTGTAGGTGAGGTTCAGGCCTTCAAAACCGCACTGTTTAAGTTCCTCGGCCACTCCCTCCAGACCTGGCCCGTATGGATCATAGAGACAGATGTTGGGAGTCAGACCCTTCATGATGGCTGTCTGAGCCATGTTGCTGCCGATCATTCCTGCGGCTCCGATGATTACGAGTTTGTCATTCGATAGATAATTCATATTCTTTTCGTTTATATAAAGAAAAAAGCGTTGATAAATGAGCTGTTGCTCGATTTTTCAACGCTTTTTCATATTCTATGGTTCATTTATTTGTTCATCGCAAGATTGGACTGCCCGGCGACGGTGCTTATGGAGGGTATGTCATATCCCTCGCTCTTATTGACCGCCATGTCTTTCTTCCCCGGAGTGATTATGACGGGCATTCCTGGCTCGACCATCTCTACGAATTTCATAATGTTTTCATTTGTAAGACGTATGCACCCGTGGCTACGACGTCCTCCGATGCTCCAAGGGGCTGCTGTTCCGTGTATGCCGATGCACGTGATGCCCGGAATATTGAGACGAACGAATCGCGGACCGAATTCTCCGGTCTTCTCGCTTACGTTGCCGTTGTCGTCTACATAATGCCAGTCTGTGCTGTTCTGGATCTGTTTCACAGAGAAAAAACCTTCCGGGGTGCGGGAGTCGCCAGTCTTGTGTTTAGTTCCGTAGTTTTTTGCACACGCCATTCCGAAGCTCTCCTCTTCTACGCCGAATCGATTGAACTTAATCACTTTCATGCGGCTTTTGTCTACAACTATGAAACCATCATGCTCGTTGTTGATGAGTTTCTCTACATAGCTCAATTCTTCGTTTGCCATCTGCGGAAGTATACCGCGGGCATATTCATCGCTGTTCTCCGACTTCATCATGAATTCGATTGCTGCACCCGGCGTCGAGAAAAGATAGTAAGGCTTTACCTCTGGAAGTATCGAATCATGGCTTGAGAGCACATATGCTTCCTTCGGAGGACGTATTCCTGTCAGAGGGCTGTTGTTGCTTATGGCATCAGCTGATAATGCGAAGATGCCGGCCATGGCGGCTGCGAAGATATAGTTGAAGCGTGTTTTCATAGTGGTAAGGTG
>JAIDTS010000101.1 GCA_029060585.1 Muribaculaceae bacterium | reverse complement strand
CGCTTGGCCGAAAACCACACTGGCCCTCGGTGTGCTCTGCATTGTGGGTGGCTCGCTGCTCTTCGTATCACGTCCCCTGCAGCTGATGCCGATAGCGGAACGCAACCAGTTTGCTGTCGAGATCTTCCTTCCGCAGGGAACTTCGGTTGAGCGCACCACAATGGTAGCAGACTCTCTGGAGCGTATACTGTCGAAAGATCCACGTGTCGTTTCTATAGCTTCTTTCCTCGGATGTTCCTCTCCCAGATTCCAGGCTACATATGCGCCTCAAGTAGGAGGTCCGGATTTCGCGCAGTTCATCGTCAACACAAAAAGCAATGCAGCCACTATTGATGTGCTCAATGAATACACTGAGAAGTATGAAAGCTATTTCCCTGATGCCTTCGTCCGCTTCAAGCAACTCAGCTATTCTACAGCCTCCTACCCTATCCAGATAAAAATAAAAGGATCTGATGAAGCCACACTTCATGCTGTAGCTGACTCCGTGGCTGCCATAGCAAGACGTGTACCCGGACTGAGGAATGTTCGAACATCTCTCGGCAATCCACTTGCATCGGCTCTTGTAGTGCCTGACAATACAAAGGCGGAACGTCTCGGCCTCAACTCCACCCTAATGGAAAGCACGCTTGCGCTCCGTTATTCCAGCGGTCTTCCGGTTGCGACCGTCTGGGAAGGAGACTATGGTATTCCGGTGAAACTGAAAACCGGGACATCAAACCGCAGCGACGTGAGCGAACTTGAACGTGAGCCAATGCCGGTGATTGGACTCAGTACTGTTCCTTTGAATCAAGTCTCTAACGTTGTTCCTGAATGGCATCCGGGGATGATCACGCACTATAACGGCATCCCTACGGTATCCGTCATGGCGGAAGTGCAGCGCAACATCAATGTCATAGACCGAACCGAGGTGCTTATGGACAGTCTTAAACGCCTTGATCTCCCCGCCGGAATCACAATTGAAAGAGGCGGAGAATGGGAAAACACTATGGATACGCTCCCGGAAATCCTCTCCGGCCTGGCAATGGCGGTAGCCATCATCTTCTTCATCCTCTTGTTCCATTATGCGCAGGCCGACACTTCGGCGCTTCTGCTCTTCTCGCTTCTGCTCTGCGTTCCTGGAGCCGCTATCGGGCTTTTGATACAGGATACCGCCCTTTCACTCACCTGTGTGCTCGGTATAGTATCTCTAATGGGCATTCTCGTGAGAAACGCAATCGTGCTCCTTGATTATGCCGAAGAACTCAGGAATCAAGGACAGACAGTTCATGATGCAGTTCTTAACGCCTCTAAGCGTAGGATGAGACCCATTTTCCTTACTTCAGCGGCCGCCACGATGGGTGTACTTCCAATGGTGACGGGAAGCAGTGCTCTGTGGAAACCAATGGGAGTGGTGATCTTCTGGGGAACACCGATCACTATGATATTCATTCTTACTGTGATACCGGTGGCCTACAGCATGATGAAATCGCGGAGCAAAGGAGCAAACCAACCTCTGCCGGAACCTCTCGAGACCCATCTTCTCTGATTTAGACCAATAAAATAAATTCAACTATGAAACCACATAACTATATAATGGCGGCGGCTCTCGTATTATGCTCTACCGGTCTCGCCGTATCTGCTCAGAACACACCTGACTCAGTATATACCCTGCAGCAGTGTAAGACCCTCGCGCTTGCCAACAACGCAGACATCCATATAGCAGACAACAACCTTCGCGCTGCGATAGAGACGCGCAAGGAAGCCTTCACCAAATATTTCCCGGAGGTTTCGGCTGGCGCATCCGCCTTTACGACACACAACGACGTGATACAGTACAATGTGCTCGATATGTTTACCCTCGGAATAATCCACAAAGGGAAAGCTGCCGGAATCTGGGCTCTGCAACCGATATTTGCCGGAGGACAGATCGTAAACGGGAACAAACTCGCCAAAGTAGGGGAAGAAGCTGCCCGCATCCGCAAGGAACAGAGCGCCGATCTCGTCCAACTGCAGACAGAAGCCTTATACTGGCAGTTAGCCACTCTTAAGGCTGAGAAGCATACGGTGGAGAGTGCAATAACGACTCTTGATTCCCTCACTCGCCAGGTGAAAGCGGCTGTAGAAGCGGGAATCGTGACTCGCAACGATCTTCTAAAAGTAGATTTGAAGCGAAACGGTTACCGGGCAGATCTCGTGGATCTCGACAATGGAATCGAGCTTATGAAAAGGTTGCTGGCTCAGGAGATGGGACTTGGCGCGGATGCCAAGGCTGATATAGAAGAAAACGTGTCTTTCGAGCTTCCTTCGTATCCATCGGATCTGTATATCAAGACATCTGATGCCCTCGGCCAAACCGCAGACCATCGACTGCTTGAGAAAAATGTCGAGGCAAAGCAACTGGAGAAGAAGATGGAGACAGGCAGCCACCTTCCACAGGTTGGAGTTGGCGCAGGATGGTTCTATCACGATGTGTTTGAACAGAACCATAATTTTGGAGGAGTAATGGTTTCGGTATCAGTGCCTATTTCCGATTGGTGGGGCGGCTCACACGCTATCAAGCGTAAGTCTCTCGAGCTTGAGAATGCCCGTCAGGAGCTTGAGAACCTAAGCCAGAAACTCGAGATTGAGATGGCCGACAAGTGGGACAACCTGACCGCCGCCTACCGCAAGATGGAAATAGCAACCGAGGCAATAGGACAGAGTAAGGAAAACCTGCGTCTATGTCAGGCATATTATGATGCAGGTATGAACACTATTACTGACGTGCTCGATGCCCAGACCCTCCACCATCAGGCCCAGGACGATTTCGTAGCCGCCTACGGAGCGTTCAAGGTGTCAGAAGCCCAGTACCTCAACGCCACAGGTCGCCTCAAATAAGGCCCCGTCTCAAAAAAAAGGGGCCTAAACTGTATTAACAACAAATAAAGAGACCGACGCCGGGAGGCGTGCGGTCTCTTTATTAAAAGTAAAATATATTTTACATTCAATCAGTACATATATTGATCAATGTATTTACCCAATTATTGAAACG
>JAIDTS010000100.1 GCA_029060585.1 Muribaculaceae bacterium | reverse complement strand
CCCGCATCGCGTATCGTAGACTCCACCGAAGGAATCGAGGTGGACGATCGCGGCTACGTTCTGACGCGCGAGACTCCTTACGGCATGACCACCCGCAAGGGTGTCTTCGCCGGAGGAGATGTCACGAACCGCCCGGCTACAGTGGTCCATGCCATGCAAGACGCCAAACGGGTGGCGGAAGGAATCGCCAAATACATCGATGCGGTCAAGCTTATAGAATCAATAGGATAATTCGATTAATTCACAATGCATGATTAGACTACGCATCCACGAAGACCTAAGATAATTATGGATAAAAGGAGGGAGCCCGCATAGAGCTTCCTCCTTTCATTATATATGATGAATTTGCGTAGCCAATGATGAATTTCACATCAACTCCGAGTAGTTTTCCAATGTCTTCTTCAGCCTGTCGATCAGCATCACCTGAAGCTCACGCGGAGCTATCACCGTGACATCAGGGCCCATGGCCATCAGCTCGCTGACGAGCTCATAGTTGATCTTCAGCTTATAGTGGAACACAGAGTAAAAGTCGTGTACCTCCTCGGTCTGGGAATGATGGAGCGGAAGTGCTCGCAGATATTTGGCACGCGTTGGAGTTGTCTGAATGACAATATTCCGTACGGGTGCCTTTGATGACGAAATGCCGACGATATTGCCGAAATAGGTATCAAGGGTTATTCCGCGCGGCATCTTGAAACACTCTGAGGTAACCTCCATCTCTGTCACTCGGTCAAGGGCGTATGTGCGCAAACTGCCATCAGACTTTTCTCCGAACATGTACCACCGCTGTTTATAAAGCTTCAGGAAAAACGGCGCGAAGAGTATGCCGACTTCAGGACGCGAGCGCGCAAAACCGGCATATGTGAAGACCACGAGATGATTCTTGCTCATGGCTTGAGACACCACCGGCATGAACTCTCTCGCCGAAGGGATATCCTCTATCTCGACACGCCCTGAAGATGATCCCAGCTCCTGCATGACACTCGTTGCGGCGGAATTGTTGAGCGTCCAGTCGGTAAACTTCCTGACATAGGGGGAGTCGTTGGAATCTATACGGTAAGAACCATCGGAATCACACAGGATATCTATTCCGAAACATTCCTCAATGCCGCGTCTGTATTTATAGAAAGTGCGGTCGGCCATGGGATTGCCACCGGAATAGGGCGACTTTATCCACAGTTCATTGAGGTCGCTCTTCGTGATTCGACCATGTTTGAGAATCGTATCTACGATCCATATATATGATGCAATCTTGTCTTTAGCCATAGTTATAGTCTTTAGTCTTTAGCATTCAGTCTTCAGGGTTGAGTATTTAAGGGACAGCTATCTTGATTGGAATCATTCCTTCAACCACGATTACGTAGATCCCAGCAGGTAGCGTGAATCCTATACATCCGGCCGCCGGCAGATCGGAGAGGAGCAGACGTCCTGACAAGTCGAACACCCTCACCGCACTTCTGCCGTCGAGCCCGGTTACGGTCACAACATCTCCATTGACCTCCACATTGGGTGCAGATTGACAGACTATCGAACCGACTGCATCAGGAGCGGGGTCGACATACTGTTCGATACGGATGTCATGGAAGTTTATTCCCTTGTTTTCTATAGCAGCGCGGTCAATGCGCACGTTGCTGAATCCGGAGCCCTGGTAGATATGGGTGAACTTGAAAGTCTTCTTCTGTGCCGCGGCGAACTTAAGCTCTGCAAGTTCTGCCTGTTCGTCGACCTCTCCGTCGCCGTCGGTGTCGAGACATGCGCTAAGCCTCACCGATTGTGCGCTTGCATCGGAGTTGCCACAGTAGAGTGTTATCTTCCACGGTCCCTGGATATCGTTGACCTGGAGGTAGCACGAGCCTACCTTTCCTTGCTTGCCTATGAATCCCACGGCATTCTTCGATGCGCCGTTGTCGTCGGTGGAATAAGAGGCATAGGGTGAAAGGGCGCCGAATGCCACGAGTCTCCCTCCATCGGTACCCATCACAAGGTTATCAAACCGCTCCTCTGCCTTCACTCCTTTCATGATATCGGCCTGATTACCGGAAATTATTGTACCCCATTCCGAATCGCCGAAAGAAGCCGGGACGGTATGGAAGTCTGTATAGAATAAGGTGCCTCCGGGAACAGCCTTGAAGCTCCATTCCTGACCTTCAGTGACGCCGGTGTCGTTGACGGCGTCCACACGCCAGAAATAAGTAGTGTTCGCATCGATACCTTCAGGAGAGAATGTGGTTTCGTAAAGGTCGGATGCAATTTCCTCGAGTGTGTCGGCGGAGGAGCCGATATAAACATTGTAGCGTACAGTGCCGAAGTATTCTTTTGTAGGATTGTTCCATTTCAGAACAACATCCAGGGCTTTCACCTCGCTTCCGTCGGCCGGAGCAACAAGCAGACTATTCTC
Source organism: Muribaculaceae bacterium (assembly GCA_029060585.1). The sequence goes on along the minus strand of JAIDTS010000100.1, from coordinate 2,360 downwards.
AGGAAGAAACGGTTCGGAAGTCATCGTCTGCAGGGCGGGTGATTCCACCGAGCGCATCGGATAATTACCCAGAGCGTATACGCGGAACCAATAAGGCTCGTTCTCCTTAAGGTCTTCCACTCTGAGCTCGGTCACTCCGGCAGCAGTGCGTCCTGCCTCGGCATATGTATCGCCATCGGTAGAAAACTCAACGACGAAACCGGTCTCGTCGTCGGAATTGTCGGTCCACTTAAGGGTGACGGCATTCTTCTCATTCTTTACAGCCCGTAGATCTGTCGGGTTCCTCATATATGGATAATGAGAATCTATGGTGAAAACATAGTTCTCTATGTTCGCATAGCCGTTTTCAGCTATCTCAGCAGCATCAGCCGGATTCAGGGGATCGAGCCCGTTGGCCGTTTCCCACTCATCGGGAATTCCGTCGCCGTCGCTATCAAGCGGTTTATACCCACCGAAAAGGGTGCCCGTTCCTTTGTGGGGAAGCACCTTCTCGGTAGTAATGCCACCTGTGGTGCCTGACGAGCCGAACGATGCGAGCTCGTCTATAAGGTATTGGTCCACTTCATCGCGCACGGGAAGGGATGCTCCGCCATAAGCAAGCACATAGTCGAGGGCCTCGGGAGCCGACATCCGGCTCTCTATCACAGGAACCTCTTTCGGCGCCCCACGTTCTACCAAAGCAGCTGTAGTGCTCACACGGGCACCTCCCGACCTCGCATATTCCTCGTCAGTCATCTCGTGGCCGTCAAGCTTCCCATCAATGTTTGAATCATACCAGTTTCCCTCGGCAAAGTATCTGAAATTACCGTTGCCTCCGACAAGCGGATATGCCGCCTGCTTCCAAGGACCGGTTATCCAGTAGTTGCCCGAGATCTCCGCCCAGGAGTCGCCGGCACTGTCACCTCCCATATTGTAGGCGGCCTCCTTGCCCCAGTTGTATGATACGTTGTTGACAAATTGGTTGAGACCCTTCACCTTCGGGTTACGCGTAGCATTCTCAATATAGAGATTGCGGAAGAGTGTCACGCCGTTGTCGGTCTGTATGAGGCCACCGCAGGAATGCGGCTGGAGCCCCTGGCCTATAATGGAGTTCTGTATGGTGACGTTCGCAGGGCCGGAGCTCTTGTTGTTGCTGCTGACAGAGAAATTCTCGTCGCGTCCCCAAAGCACCGACATATGGTCGAAGATCATATCGTGGCCGGAAGCGACTCCGGCAGCATCCTTACCATTGTCGCCACCTACCCCCATCCGCACACGCAGATAACGGACAATGAGATTGTTTGCGTCAGAGAATGACACTCCATTCCCATAGACCTGCACGCCTTCACCGGGAGCAGTCTGTCCAAGTATTGTCAGATTGCTCTTGAATGAGAGGCGGCTCTTAAGATGAATCACACCGGAAACGTCAAACACTACGATACGGTTAGGCTTCGACACGGCGTCGCGCAGCGAACCCGCACCGGTGTCGTTGAGATTCGTGACATGGTAGATTTCGCCGCCACGTCCCCCGGTAGCGAATCGGCCGAAGCCTTCTGCACCCGGAAAAGCGAGGAGAGCATCCTGTGCGGACATTGATGCTGTAGTGAGCAGCATCATGCCCATCCCTATTGATTTCAGTGTATTTCCATTCATGATGTTATAGGTTGTTATCAGTTTCTTGAGTTGTCGAAGTTGTCAGCGTTGTCAGCGTTGTTGGAGCATCTTTGAAAACTTTGAAAACTACGAAAACTCATTTTTTTATCCTCTCATACCAGAAGGCGGGGCTCAGCATGTGGTCAGCGAATTCCTTCAGAGGCATTCCGTCGGGCACATTCCTTTCCTCAGACGCAAGAAGGGCGTCGCACTGGGCGGCAATCTCCTCAAGCGGAAGATAGGAGAACGAATCCGGATACATCTCCAGTTGCTGCGCGACGGTCGTCATCGCCTGTTCGTCGCCAAAAAGGGCTGCCCTCAGGATGAGATCCTCTCCCCTTCTGGGATCATAGTGTAGTCCGCGTCCCATAGCTAGTGACGAACCCGCCAGCATAGCTGCCTTCGCCATTCTGTCGCGGTCGGGCAGACGACCGTCGAGCACACTGTCCTGATGATTGAGTATCAGCTCCATATAGTTGAGGGCGGCGGCAGGAAGGCCTTGGTCGGCGGCACGCTCATACCATCGGAAGGCACCCTTCAGGTCCTTGTCGACAAAATCGCCGTGCTGCATAAGCCATCCGATATTGTTCGCGGCCTTAGCGTCCCCCTCCCATGCAGCCGATAGCATCATATCGTAGCCCAGCTGCCGGTCATCGGGCAGAGAATCCCGCACAAATAACGCATATCCCTCCATAGCGGACTGCGCCACCTCCTCGGGAGAAGCCGAG
>JAIDTS010000010.1 GCA_029060585.1 Muribaculaceae bacterium | reverse complement strand
ATGGCTTCGCATGGTGTTGAGTTCACTCTTTCGACCCACAACATCATGACCAACGATTTCAACTGGACCACCGACTTCACGTTCTCTTATGCGAAGAACAAGATCACAGATCTTACTTCCCGCTCCCGTATCTACGACCTGGTTCAGGGTACCGGCTTCCCTCTCGAGGGCTATCCCGTGCGTGCGATCTTCTCCATTCCGTTTGTGGGTCTGACTGAAGACGGTATCCCGCAGTTCATAAATGAGAACGGTGAGGTGACTACTTCCGATATCTATTTCCAGGAGTTCGAGAAACTCGACCACCTTGTATATGAGGGTCCGGTCGATCCTCCCTACACCGGCGGTTTCGGAAACACATTCACCTATAAGAACTGGACTCTTAACGTCTTCATGACATACGCTTTCGGAAATAAGCTTCGTCTTGACCCTGTCTTTGCGGCTGCTTACTCCGACCTCACCGCTATGCCTAAGGACTTCATGGACCGTTGGGTGGCTTCCGGCGACGAGAAATACACCAGTGTGCCTACTATCGCTTCACTTCGTCAGTACTACAACGACAACAACCTCTCATGGGCTTACAATGCCTACAACTATTCTACGGAGCGTATCGCCAAGGGTGACTTCATCCGCATGAAGGAGATTTCCCTCCAGTATCAGTTCCCCGACAACTGGACACAGGCCCTGCGCATCAACAGTGCATCTCTGAAGCTCTCCGCAACCAACCCCTTCCTGATCTATTCCGACAAGAAACTCCATGGTCAGGATCCGGAATTCTTCAATACCGGCGGTGTGGCTTCACCTACTCCGAAGCAGTTCACATTCACAGTCCGCGTAGGTTTCTAATTTAGTCCGCGTAAAACGTAAATCGTAAAACGTACAACGAAAATGAAAAAATTCATATATACAATCGCTCTGGGTGCCGCTCTCGGACTCACTTCCTGCGGAAGCGATTTCCTTGGCACCCCGACCGATTCCCGTGTGGAACTCGATACCACCGACAAGCTCCGTATGCTGCTCGTCTCCTCCTATCCGATGCAGAACTACGCTTGGCCCTGCGAGCTGATGTCTGACAATATGGAAGACAACAACGCTCCCGATGAAGACGGCCTTCGCTACAATCTCTCACCCTACGACCGCGGCGACGACGAGATGTTCCGATGGGAGGTCTGTCTGACCAATACCGACAACGACAGCCCGTCTGCAATCTGGGAGAGCCACTACCACGCCATCGCCGGAGCCAACGCTGTGCTCCAGGTGCTCGATAAGTGGGAGAAGGAAGGTCCGCTCGACGCCACCCAGCGTGCCGTCAAGGGTGAGGCGCTGATGATCCGCAGCTACTGCCATTTCATCCTCGCTCAGGTCTTCTGCCATCCCTACAGAGGTGATGTCGTCAACGAGACACTCCTCGGTGTTCCATACATCACGACTCCCGAGACTACCGTGAAGCCCGACTATCAGCGTGGCACTCTTAAGACGACATACGATAACATCCGCGCCGACCTTGAGGCCGCTCTCCCGCTGATCGACAACGGTCTTTATGATATTCCCAAATATCACTTCAATAAGTCTGCAGCCGAGGCCTTCGCTGCCCGATTCTACCTCTGCACAAGGGAATACGACAAATGTCTCGAGCATTGCAACAATGCGTTTGGTGGCGCAGAGGTAGACCCACGACTCTTCATGAGCACCATCTTCCAGAATCTTGGGAACTTCTATTATATATCGGATTTCGGTAAGTTCGTCCAAGGCTCGGATAAGCAGCGCAACCTCATGCTTATCGCTACATACTCCACTGCGTGGCGTCATTTCGTAGGCGGTCTTCGTTATGGAGTGATCCGCGATGCCCTCAATTCTACCATACATGGTTCATCCCCTTCGTGGAGCCGTTTCCAATGGCGTCAGTCGAATGGTAAGGGTGGCACGTTCGTGATGCATCCATGCTTCAACGGTGCTTGTGGTTCCAATGGTAAGGCTGAGTATGGTTCGTATTTCGCAGGTAATATATCCGAGCAGTTTGAGATCACCGATAAGATCGCAAGTATAGGCTACGCTCATGTGACTCGCTCTGAGTTCACAGGCGAGGAGGTGCTTCTGACGCGTGCCGAGGCCAAGCTTTTCCTCGGAGACATCAACGGAGCTCTCGCTGATCTCGATATCTGGGAAAAGGCTCGCCGTGAGTCTCCTTCGGCCGAAGGTTCGGAAGACATGTTCGTCGATCTTACTGTAGATAATATCCGCAGTTTCTATGTTGATCGTGACCCGGGCTACGGCATCGCGAAGACTATCAATATTGATCAGATCTGTCCTTCGAATTGGACTATCGGTTCTCCCGAGGAGATAGCTATGCTCCAGTGCATCCAGCACTTCCGCCGCATCGAGATGATCCATACCGGCATGCGCTGGTTCGACATCAAGCGTCTCGGCCTCGAATTCGACCGCAAGATAGGAAAGGATGGTCTCGACCACCTCGGCATTTTCGACGAGCGCAAGGCTGTCCAGATTCCGGCCGAAATTGTAGCTGCAGGAATGCAGAGGAATCCGCGTATTGAGGACAAGGACAATAAACTCAATCCAGCAAGCGACCTTGTGATGGTCGGCAGATAATAAATTCCGGATGGGAGAGCTTCAGCTCTCCCCACAGAAAATTTAAAACGCAAAACTATGAAATTTTCAAGATATATAATAGCTGCGATGGTCGCTCCGCTGATGGCTGCCTGTTCCGAAGATAAGCTCGGCGACACCATCTTCCCGGATGTCAGCGACGAGGCGGATCCCGCTTCATATACGTATAAGTTCGATAAGTGGCTCAATCAGAATTTCCGCGATGTCTATAATGTTGACTTCAAGTATCTGATGGAAGATGTAGAGTCTGTGATGGACTACAACCTCGTGCCCGCAACATACGACAACGCCCGCGACATCGCCCTGCTCACCAAATACCTCTGGTATGATTCCTATAAGGAACTGACCGGCGAGGACTTCATCAAGAGCTATGGACCCCGCATCCTGCACCTCGTGGGATCTCCGGCCTACAATGCGCAGACCGGCACTGAGATTCTCGGTCTCGCCGAGGGGGGCCTGAAGGTGACTCTCTTTAAGGTTAACGAGATGGATCTCGAGGATATCAATATGCTCAATGAGTATTATTTCCGTACGATGCACCATGAGTTCGGCCATATCCTACACCAGACCAAGTCGTATCCGACTGATTTCAATCTCCTCTCCACAGGCCGCTACGACGACAGCTCGTGGCAGTCGAAACAGCCCGGATATGTAGCTTCTCTTGGCTTCGTCACTCCCTATGCCTCTTCTCAGGCCCGCGAGGACTTCGCCGAGACTATTGCCAACTACATCACACGTACACCCGAACAGATGGATTTGATCCTCTGGATGGCAAAGCAGGGCTGGACCACCGGTTCCGACAAGGCCGAGGGTGAACTCGAGGATGAGAATGCAGACTACTACTGCTATTATTACTACGACGATCCTTCCAATCCGGATTCCAAGCACTATTTCTTCTATTCCCGTGAACAGGACTACAAGAACTACCGCATGGGTATGGTAGGAGAGAAAGGGGAATACCTGACCACTGTTGAGGAAGTGGAGGCTTATCTCGAGAAGCAGCGTGAGAAGCACGAGATTTTCCCCGTGGAGGATAAGGATAAAATCGACGGCTACGACGTGATCAAGCAGAAGCAGACCATCGCACGCAATTGGTTTACCGACCAATGGAAGATTTCTTTCGATAAACTTCGCGAGATCGTGCAGCGTCGCCAGAACGACTTCGATATCGTAGCTCTCCGTCAGGAAGTCGAAGCCATCCAGTAATCATGCTCGTTGAAAACGTTGAAAACGATGAAAACTCTGAAAACAATGAAAACTAAAATATATCTCTCAGCTCTCGCGGCTCTCGCCCTCACTGCCTGCTCCAACGACGGCAGCGAGATCTTCGACCAGTCTGCCGCAGACCGCCTCGAGCAGTACAAAAAGGAGTATGCCGAGGTGCTGACTGCCGATGGTGGCCTCTGGGCAATGGAGTATTTCTCTAATCCCGAAGAACCCGGCTATGTGTTCGTGATGAAGTTTGACAAGGACGGATCGGTGAATATTGCCGCCAACCATAAGTGGATCGGTGGTCAGTTCAAGCAGGAGACTTCCATCTGGAAGATGATAGCCGATAACGGACCTGTCCTTTCCTTCAATTCCTACAACACCCTTTTCCACATCTTCGCGGATCCCGCCAACATTACCGGCCCATATGCTCCTGAAGGTGAGAGCGGTGATATAAACGAGACCGGCTACGGTCATGAAGGTGACTATGAGTTCCAGTTTATGGAAGTATCTGAAGATGGCAAGACTGTCCGCCTCCTCGGTAAGAAGCGTCTCTACGATATCTTCCTCCATCGCCTCGACCCCTCGACCGACATTCAGGATTATCTTGAGCGTTCTGCAAAAGCCTGTGACTTTGTCTCCCCTTATTTCGGCTATCTTAATATGGTAGCTCCCGATGGAGAGGAATTTGTGGTAACTGATCTTGAGACCGGTGTGGCTTCCGCTTATCCGAAGCAGGGAGACGCTGTAAGCCAGACACGTACCGCCAATGGCATATTTACAATCGGTGGATTTCGTTTTATGAATCCTTTCGAGGTGCCTCGCGCTAATGAAATTGATAACATTACAGTAGAGTCCTTTGACTTCCAACCCGACGGGAGCCTCCTTTCAGCTGATGGCTTCAAGATTGTTGGCCCTTATGCTTCCGATGTGTTCCTAAATAAGACTCTTTCTTATAGTTGGAATATAGATCTTGATGATTGCGGCGGAAACATTGCTTCAAAGGTGCAGACTCTTGTCGATGGAATTAAGGAAGCTTACCCTACAAGAAATCTTGAAAGTGTTTTCTTCGGTCATGAGGTTGTGGACGGTGAGCTTGTCCCATGTGTAAATGTAAAGATTTCAGGAACGAAGGCGGCAGCCTACTACATTTCGTATACCTCTGCTTCGGAGGATGGATTTGCATTCGAGGTAATCGGTTCTAATTCCCAGGCTTCTACTATTGAGAAGAAAACTACGGCACTTACTGATTTTGCCAAGGCATTGTCTGGAGTTACATACACGGTTTCTTCATCAGACATAATGATGCCGGAAGTTCTTGATATAAAGGATAAGTCCAATGACGGAAATTATATGGTTGTGAAGGTCAACTGACCTTCACAACAATCTATTTTATATAGATTCTAAAATCAAATTTATACATAATATTTACTCTTAAAACGACAAGTATGAAAAAATTCGCTCTGCTTTTATCGTCGTTGACAGTTGCTTCCGCTGCGTTTGCTGTTAATCCGGAAGTCAACGCTCAGCTCGAAAAGGTTTCCAAGTCTTCTATGGAGACTGCCAGAATGGAAGCCGGAACTATCAAGAACGGAAAGGTGCTTTCAGAGAAAAAAGCCGATGCCGTTAAGGTCTTTGACATAAAGAAGGCCCCCATGAAGGTTGAAGGTTTATCCGTAAGCTATAATGAGCCTGATGGTATCTTCTCTCTCGGTCTCAGCGAGGATATCCGAAGCTACAATAATAACTTCAGAAAGGGCCCGGCTTACACTCCGCTTACTTGGATCAACACCTCCGTAGGTGCTACTGAGTTCGAGTGGGAGGTAATTAAGGATTTCAACACCGGTGAGATGCAGACTTTCTCGACTTATGACTTCGAGCATAGCGAGACTTATAGCATTGTGGATGCCCCTATCCTTTATGGTATGGATGCTGCCGGCAACACTGGTGTTTATCAGTTCGGCGCTGAAGCTATTTCAGATACAGAACTTTCTGATCCTAATTTGATGTATTTCTTCGGCGGAGACTGCGATCCGGGTGGTCTCAACGTTGGTATGACGACTTATATGTACGGACAGAACGGTGGTGGTTATACTACTTTCGGAATTATGTCCTATAACACAAATGTAAAAGATAAAGAATACTATAACCCCGCTACCGGTCTCGATTATGTGTTCACCGATCCAAGTGATGATGAACACAGGGGAATCGGTCTTGTAGATCCTAAGTTCAAAGGTTTTGCAAACGTATTTGGTGCTCCGGCAAGTCCTTATCTTATCACTAAGATGTGGAGCTGGTATGCATTCGTTGCTAAAAAGGCCTCCAATGTAGAACTTACTCTCTATAAGATAAATGATGAAGGATTTATTACTGACGAGGTGATTGCTGCTGGCGAGGCTGCAGTAGAGGCAAAGAAGGGCGAGCAGGAAGGTATGCTCGTATTCGATCTCTATGCCTTGGATGAAGACGGTCTTCAGACTGATGACCCGATCGTTATCGACTGCCCCTTCATTGCGGTTATGAATTTCAATGCCGAAGATTTCGAAGAGGTTACTCCTGTTGGCGGCGGAGGTGCTCGTGCGAATGTTGATGACCCAATTTCTTATCCTGCTCATGCGTTGATCGTTGTTGAATCTGAAGGCGAGGTAGGTTACTACAGGTCTCCTTATCGTTATTACACCGACGAGACTCGTACTGAATTGATTTCTGTTACCGACTTCATGTGGATGGTCGATGCTGAGTTCCCCTGGACTTATGTCATTGATGGCGTTAATGAGGCAAAGGCTCCTAATGAGGGTGGCGAAGTTTCCTTCAACATTTCCTCTTACTATGGAATACAGTATTTCGGTTATTCCCTCCCCGAAGACTGTGATTGGATTGATTTTGAAACTGCTAGTGTAACCAATAATGAAGAACTCAAGTGTCAGGTGCTCAATCTTCCTGTCGCTGCTCTTCCCGAAGGTGTTGAAGGCCGTTCAGCTGTGATTGAGGTTGAGGGTATCGGTACAAACCTGACTCTTACTGTTACTCAGGGTGAGGGCGCTGCTGTAAACGTTGTAGTAGCTGAGAAGAACGCTCAGTACTTCGACCTCCAGGGCCGTCGCGTTGCAAACCCCGAAAAGGGTATCTTCATTAAGAAGGTAGGTAACAAGGCTGAAAAGGTAATCCTCTAACTGCGTAATCCATGGAATGGCGGTTTTCAACCGCCCCCGTGAAAAAATCATACTAAACATTCAAGAGCATCATCCCCAAAGGATGGTGCTCTTTTAATGTAAAGCCCCACCTTCCCCCCCAGCCGACATCTAAAGCAGCTTGTCTGCAATCTGAAGACTGAAGACTGAGGCTCAAGACTGAAGACTGAAGACCGAAGACTGAAGACTTAAGACTCAAGACTTAAGACTTAACACTGTTAATTAATATTATTGCAACTGACATGTAACATCATTGTAACAAAATTTTTATTACTTTGCATCACAAATCCCCCTCAACCCTCTCACAACCTTACAACTCAACAACTTCACAACCCAAACAATGGAATTCTGGTTTGTCATACTTCTCTCTGTAATAGCCGTCCTGGCTATTGGCCTGCTGCTCTTCCTCGAGCTGATGGGCGATGACGCCATGCGCCTGAAAAAACTCAAACATAAACGTGGTGAATATATCAACGACCAGACTGCCGTCATTTGCCAGACCATAAAGGATACCCTCAACTCCGAGAAGGCTTACAATCTGTTTATCGAATATATTTTCACCAACAACAAGCAGTTTCTTGAATTCGTCAGAGACACCCTCTCTGATGTAAGCCGGGCCTACAATTCGGGTGATTCTGCCGCTCTCGATAAGTGCATACATGAAGTAAGAGAGATGAAGGTGGAGCTTAAAGACCAGAAGATAACACAAGATGAGTGTATCGCTACCATTGACAATTCCACTTATATCGAATCCGCTGCTTGGCTTCATCTTTCGAACAGTTGCCGCTTCGATGTCAATGACGGAATTCGCCATATGGCCGAGGTCTGCAAGGAATATCCTGCAAGGTTTTCCGAACCCTTCCCTGAGATTTACTCCGAACAGCTTGAATACCTGTTGGCTGATATCTGCAACATCTGCAACACTTGCATCTTGCTCATCGGCACTACCGATATCAATGGAATGCGTGAGTTGCGCAAACGAATGTCTATCATTCTCGACGAATCGTATGCCAACACCCAGCGCCTTTACGAGCTCCTCCACGATGGACGCAGCGAGCTTTCTAAGGAAAAGCGCGTTGCCCTTCAGTACGCCCTCAATGCGTTTCAGGAACTGCACTGCATGATCTATACGCTGCGCCGCTTCGTCCTCGCGAACATCTGCATGACGCTCTCCATAATGACCCTCGACCAGCGAACAGGTACTGGCAATTCCTATCCCGCATCTTCCATCAAAAATGAATGATTGAAAGCCATCTTCATAAATAATGTTGGTCCCCCCCCCCAATAAAATAAGAGTGCTTCTTCCAAAGAAGCACTCTTATTTTATATCTGTTATCTGATAGCTAAAAGCTGATAGCTAAAAGCTCATATCTGATAGCTGAAAGCTGATATCTGATTGCTGAAAGCTGATAGCTGACAGCTGATATCTGATTAGTACATCGGCTTAAAGCCGTCAGACTTGACAAACTTCTTAGTGACGTCACCTACGAGATCAGTCGTGTTTGATGTGTCAAGTTTCAGGATCTTGCCCTTAGGGCTGAGATCGCACTTCTTCAGATCCACGTAATAATAACCCGGGTTGGTCACGATATCGAAATAGTAAAGCTTGTCGCGAAGGTTGGAATAGCTTCTCCACTGTGTCGAGCTTACGTTGGGCTCTCCTTCTACAGTATAGGTGTAGGGCACGCAGCTGTTGACAAGAATCGACCGTGTAATAGCAGCTCCGAGTTGAGCGTCAGATGTCTTCTCTACCCGGTGTGCGAAATAGTTGGCACGCACGCAACGGTCGGGACTGGATACGGTACCCGGAAGCATGTTCTTGCCCCCGATCTTCTCCCAGTAGTTGATGATGGCAGTCATAGCTGGCCACTGCGGGTCGTTGGTCATCGCGCGTATATCGCCCGGATCATAGATGTTGAGTGTGCCGTGGTCAAACTCGAAGATAATCGAGCTTCCGCTGGCGTCGGTCACTCCCCAATGGAGGGTCGATACCGTACCTCCGTCGAATGTCGCCCCCTCGATGCTGAAGGGGGTAGAGGTCAGAAGATCCTTCACTTCGGCTGTAGTGGCGCAGTTGTCGAGAATCCAACCTACTATCATGGCGAGTGAGATCGGGGGATTCTTCTCCCTTACCTCGTTGTTATAGATCGTGCCTTTGCAGAAAAGTCCGTTGACGGAAAGCCCCATCTCATTCATGCCTTCTGTGATACCTCCGTCATAGCCGACGGCATAGGCCGCGCCATACTTAGATGTCCAGTTGATGCCGTTGGGTTTCGACGAACCCTGCTTGTAGATTCCTGCAGGATAGACGTAGAGATTCGTAGGGATCGGGGTTTTCCAGTCGAGAGAGCGTCCAATGACGTAAAGGCTGTCTGCTCCTTCATATATGACGCGTGTGCAGGCGTCGCCCTGTGCGGGCATGGCGGCTGCGCTGATTCCTATCGCTCCGAGTGCCATGGCTTTGTAGATGCTTTTCATAGTGGATGAAATATTAAAAGTTTATAATTTATGTTTATCCTCAATAACGCCGATAGAACACCGAAGGTTCACTTCCAGGAGCACAAAGCCCCGGCTTCCCACGGCCAAAGGTCAACATTATTTCAACTTTACACAACTTCTCTTTGAATTGTCAAAAAAATTTATTAAATTTGCAACCGCAATTTCTATGGCAAACTATGTCTTAGGGGTTCTGCTTTATGCATTGTGAATTTTGAATTATGCATTAATTAAAACGTTATGGAAATTTACAAGATACTTGTCGTCGATGACGAACCGGACCTTTGTGAAGGTCTTAAACTCAACCTTGAGATTGAAGGCTATGAAGCCGATACTGCTTACTCGGCAGAGGAAGCTCTTGAGATGGATCTCACGGGCTACGACCTCATTCTGCTTGATGTCATGATGGGAAAGATGTCTGGTTTCGAGATCGCCAGGATCCTTAAGAGAAATCCGGCGACCGCGCATATCCCCATCATCTTCTGCACAGCCAAGAACGCTGACGACGATATGATTGCCGGCCTGAACCTTGGCGCTGACGATTATGTAACGAAACCCTATAACATCCGCAACATACTTGCACGCATCAAGTCTGTGCTCCGTCGCACGGAACGCGCCGGCTCAGGCGCTCCGCTCCAGGGCGCAGTGGCTGCTGCCGCCAAGGCTGAGGAGGCAAAGACCAAGCGAATCATCCGCGAGGAAGGGCTCGTGATAGACCTCGACCAGATCGTCTGCACCATCGATGAGGTGCCGGTTCGTATGCCCCGCAAGGAGTTTGAGCTTCTTTCTCTTTTTATGAGCAATCCCGGCAAGATTTTCTCACGCGAGGATATCCTGCAGAAGGTATGGTCTGACGAGGTTGTGGTCGTAAACCGTGTCGTGGATGTCAATGTGACCCGTCTGCGCGCAAAGATCGGCAAATACGGCAAATTGATCGTAACCCGTTCAGGCTACGGCTACGGGTTCAAAGTCTGAAGTAAATGATCAATTATAGATGATCATTATAGATGATCAGTGTAAGATTAAGGTAGAATACGATATAATCATTGATCATGCTCGACGGTGATAATTAATCATTGATAATTAATCATTAATCATTAAACAAGGTGCGTCCCATAAAGATCAGCTACAGTACAAAGCTTCTCGTCACGGTTGTGGCCATCCTGACGCTTTGTGAGATAGCGTTCCTCGCTTTCCAGTACAACCGCGAGCAACGCTACCGTCAGGATCTGCTCAACGCCCAGCTGACTATCCTCAACTATCAGCTCCTTGATCATTACGACGGAGGAGTGGTCAATGTCGAGACGTGGGAGCGCACTATCGATCTTCCCATCCAGGAACTTCAACTGGCTATCTTCGATTCTGAAGGAAACGTGCTTTACGACAACAGCGGTATCGAGATAGCCGGAAACCCTCTTGACCGGGAGGAGATAAAGATGGCCAACGAGTCGGATACTCATCATGGTTTCTCTGTCCACAACAATGACGATGTGGACAACGATGACTTCTACTATTACGCTGCCCTTAAGGAAGGCGACCTGTATGCTCGCACGGGTGCGCTTGGCCATGATGTTGGGCTCTCCGAATTCATGCAGATCGACCGTTCATTCATATGGTATGCCATTCTTATTTATATTATCATCATAGCGATCACTTGGTATGCCTCATCAAGAATCGGAAATACCGTGAAGCGGCTATCAGAGTTTGCCCAGGCCGCCGAGAAAGGGGAGGAGATCTACGACACCAAGGTGTTCCCGAGGAATGAACTCGGTACTATCGCCCACAATATAGTCTTGATTTATGTCCGCTGGCAGCGCACCCTTGCCGAGCGCGACCGTCAGGCTGCGATAGCACTCAAGGAGGAGCAGGAGAAGGCTAAGCTTAAGAGGGAGCTGACCAATAATATCAACCATGAGCTGAAGACTCCCGTATCGGCGATCTCGCTGGAACTGGAGACCATTCTCACTCACCGCGACAAACTCTCCGACGAAAAACTGAACTTCCTGCTCGGACGTTGCAAGGCGAATTCAGACCGTCTTCTCAATATGATTAAGGATATTCTTGCACTCAACCGCCTTGAGGAAGGTGCGGAAAATATCCAGCGCGAACTCCTTTCGCTGCGCGATATCGTAGATGAGGTGACGGAGAATCTTCTCCCGAAGGCGGAGGATGCCGGAATTGGTTTCGAAATCAATCTCCCGGAGACAATGATGATGCTTGGAAACGCTCCTCTGCTTGAATCTATATTCAACAACCTCATCAACAACTCGATTCTTTATTCAGGAGGTTCCACTATCTCGATTTTCCTTCAGGAAGAGACTGAAAAGGGGTATCGTATCATTATTTGCGACGACGGTATTGGAGTCGGGGAGGAGCATCTGGAGCATCTCTTCGACCGTTTCTACCGCCTGGAGACTGGCCGTAGCCGTAAGAAGGGAGGTTCGGGAATCGGACTTGCCATCGTGAAGAGTGCCGCTAAGTTCCACGGCGGTGACATCACAGTCCGCAACAATCCGGCCGGTGGCCTTGAATTCACTCTCACCATCTCCAAAAGCATGTAGTTATGGAGAGTGAAATCGAAAATCTTGCACAAAGGGTGATTGCTACAGGCGAAGGCGTCGGCAAGGAAGAGGCGCTCTTCCTGATGCGCGTCTCCGATCTCGATGCTCTTTGCGATGCCGCCGATAGTATTTGCAAGGCCTTCCATGGTAATAGTTTTGATTCATGTTCGATAGTCAACGCCCGCAGTGGCATGTGCGGCGAAGACTGCAAATGGTGTGCCCAGACAAACCGTCATGCCACAGGCTGTGCCGTTTATAATATCCTTGACGAGGAAAAGACTATGGAGGCCGCCCGGATCAATGAGGAGACCGGAATCCGAAGGTTTTCACTCGTGACGAGCGGTAGGTGTGTCTCAGACCGTGATCTCGACTGCTTCATAGGCATTCTCAATCGCTTGAAGAAGGAGACTGGTCTCAAGCTCTGTGTCTCGATGGGACTTCTTACCGAACCTCAGCTACGAAGACTGAAAGAGGCCGGGGTGGAACGGTATCACTGCAATATGGAGACGAGCGAACGAATGTGGCCCTCTCTTGTTACGACTCATAGCCAAAACGACAAACGAAAGACTATCGAAGCCGCTCGTGCCCTCGGCATGGCAATCTGCTCGGGAGGTATAATCGGAATGGGGGAGACTGCGGAAGACAGGGTGGACTTCGCGATCATGCTCCGCGACATGAAGGTAGACTCGGTCCCGATGAATATTCTCAACCCCATTAAGGGAACTCCTCTTGAGGACACTCCTCTGATTGATGAGGAAGATATAGTAAGGTGTGCTGCCGTATGGCGCTTTATTCTTCCTAAGCAGGTAATCCGCTTCGCCGGCGGAAGAGGTCGGCTTTCGAAAGCCAATATGGAAAGGATCTTCACAGGAGGAGTCAACGGTGCCATTATGGGCGATATGCTGACCACCATCGGAAATACTATCAACGAAGACAAGCGGATGCTCGAAAAGCTCGGCCTGGATATGGATCTTCCGCCTCAGACGTGAGAGCTCCATCTTTCCCGTCGATAATCCACAACTCCACAACTTCACAACCCTACAACTCTACAATCCCATGGACATTTCAGTAGTAGTCCCTCTCTATAATGAAGCTGAGTCGCTTCCCGAACTTCACGCTTGGATTTCGCGCGTGATGGCCGACAATGGATTCTCTTATGAGATTATATTCTGCAACGACGGTTCTACCGACGACTCTTTGCGTGTGATCAGAAAGCTTGCCGAAGGTGACCCCCATGTGCATTGTATGAGTTTCTCGCGCAACTACGGCAAGTCGCCGGCGCTCAACGAAGGTTTCATCCGTGCGCAGGGTGATGTCGTGATCACTATGGACGCCGACCTTCAGGACAGTCCGGATGAGATTCCCGAACTCTATCGCATGATCAAGGAAGACGGATTCGATCTCGTCTCTGGATGGAAGCGTAAGCGCTATGATCCCCTCAGCAAGACCATCCCAACGAAACTCTTCAATGCCACGGCACGAAAGGTGAGCGGCATAAAGAATCTGCATGATTTCAACTGCGGATTGAAGGCCTACAGGAAGGAGGTAGTAAAGCACATCGAGGTTTACGGCGACATGCACCGCTATATTCCATACCTTGCGAAAAATGCAGGCTTCAAGAAGATAGGGGAGAAGGAAGTGCATCATCAGGCTCGTAAGTATGGCACCACGAAGTTCGGCCTCGACCGCTTTGTAAACGGTTATCTCGATCTTGCTACTCTTTGGTTTCAGTCGAAGTTCGGCGTGAAACCCATGCATATCTTCGGCCTTCTCGGAAGTCTGATGTTCTTCATCGGGTTTCTGGCCACTCTCACCGTGCTGACGCTGAAGATCGTCAGCATGTGCAGCGATTCATTCCACTTCTATGTGACGAATTCCGTGTATTTTTATCTTTCGCTCGCGGCTATGGTGATGGGTCTTCAGTTTTTCCTCACCGGGTTCATCGGAGAACTCATAGCCCGGAATTCGCCGGAACG
This sequence comes from Muribaculaceae bacterium, assembly GCA_029060585.1. The sequence goes on along the minus strand of JAIDTS010000010.1, from coordinate 12,606 downwards.
TAACAACTATATAATAGGGGAAGAATGGTAATGCGATGCTCTACGGGATATGTTCGGGTTTTTCTGGCGACCTTCCTTTTGGCCGTCGGGGCTCTCAGTGTCTTCCCGCAGAGCAATAAGGGTACGATCTCGCCGGTGGAAAGCGATGATGATGCACCTCCCAAACCTGTGCTACACTACTACGACAAGCATGGCGAGCGCCTCGACACTCCGGTGCTTTATCTCGCGGAACTCGACACCGCGACAGCTGTTCGTCCCAAGTCTCCTTATCCGCTTTTCAACGGGATTACGGTCGGCGTCAATTTCGCAGATGCCATCATGTCGGCGATCGGACAGAAACACAGCAGCTACGACATCAGCGCGATGGTGTCGCTCCACAATTGGTTCTTTCCTATCGTCGAGGCAGGTATCGGTTGGGGAAACCATACTGACAACAATAATATCTTTAAGGAAAAGGCCTATCCGTCGATGTATGCGAAGGTAGGTATAAACTATAATTTCCTTTATAAGTCCGATCCCGCATACATGGCCTATCTGGGTCTTCGATTCGGTGTAGCGCAATGCAGATGGGATAAGATCTATACTCGCTCGGAATCTTCACGGGCATTCCGTTCTGACGATGAGGAGACGGTAGGCGATGGCTCGTCTGAAGAGGAAGTCAAGCCTGCATCTGATGAGATAGACCAGCGCTGTACGAGTATCTACGGCGAGATTCTTGCAGGTCTGAAAGTTAAGATAGTCGGCCCCTTTTCGTTGGGCTGGACGGTGCGTTACCGTCTCGGCCTGCATCATAGCGGAGGCATGTCGCCGTGGTTTGTGCCCGGCTATGGCACCGGCCCTATCGGCTTCACATTCAACGCCTACCTGACTTTCGGCCAGAAGAAGAAAAAAGACCCCGAACTCCCTATTGCCATATCCGAAGAATACCCCAATTAGCCAAAATATAATTCCAGCTTAGTACATGTGCTACGCAGGAAGAGATTGCAGGCTATCGAATTTTTAACTAAAATTTTGTCAAAAAAGATACTAAATTATTGCACTATCGAAAAAAAAGTATTATCTTTGCGCAAGATTTAACCCAAATTGTATTTGACTTGCAATTATTCATTACATCTCAAACACTTAACTTTAAATCTAAACCGTTTATAAATAGCAAATTATAACTATAATAACATTTTTAATAACCTTATGAGGAACATCAAATCAACATTGCGTTTCGCACGCAATTCCGCTCTCCTGTTGGTAGCGGCCTCCGGTATGTCCTACCTCACTGCCTGTCAGTCTGAGCAGTTAGTGGACGACCCTAACAACAACGTTATCCCCGAATCTCCCAAAACCTCTGTTCCCTACTCCGTTTACGGTGCAAATCAGGGTCGTGTGACAAACTACGGCAAAGGTTCTACCCGCGCTGGTGAATATGTAGAGGCAGCTAAGTCTTTCGATATGCCCGAAGCTGTTGCAGTTCCCGAAGGAATCGCAACCACTACAGGTGTCGGAACAAACGATGGATGGAAAATTTCAGAAGGCGTTGATTATCTTATCCCTGAAGGTGAGGTCTTCGATGCTGCTTGCAAACTTACTGCTAACTATTATGTTGCTGGTACATGGAATGTTGTAAACGGCTTTTGGGGCGTAACTGAAGGAGCTACGATTTATGTGCTTCCTGGTGGTACGCTCAATGTAGGCTCTACTCTTCAGCCCGGTCTTACCATCTACAACTATGGTACTCTCAAGTCTGATAATCCTATCGGTATCTGTATCGCTGACGGTGTTACTCTTTACTCCGCAGTTGACATCACAGAATGCGAGGTGTTTGGTGTAAATGATCAAGGCAAAATCTATAGCCGTGGTACTATTCAGGCAGACAAGGAAGTTCGTCTGAATGGTGAGGCTATAGCATGTGCGTTCATTGCAGACAAGATTGATATTCACAGCGTGGGTACAATCAAGACTTCATATTTCGAGGCTGACGACCTTACCCTCAATAGCGGTAATGTTGTTCTTGACAACAATGGTCTTGTTAAGGCTAAGAAACTGAATATTTCTAATAATGAGACTCGTTTCACTATCAACGGTACCAATGCTGTGGTTGCAGCAGAGGAATTCAACACCAATTGGATTTCTTGGCCGAAGGAAATTTTCGCAGCTAATATAGCTATGGATCTCGGCAAGTGCTATGTTGGTGGCACTGAAACTCCGTATAGCGATTTCGAATGGCAGGTTTCTGCTGAAAATCAGGTTAAATGGGTTCCCGCTGCTGGATGCCACGGTGAATATGGCAAGAAACCCGAAAACAATCCTGGCGGTGATGAAGATCCCGGTGACGGCGATGACGAACCGACTGTAGAAGTTCCTGAAGTTCCGACCGAGCCCATCATTACTCCCGAGCTCGTGAAGATTGTCGACATCGAAGGCCTTGATGACGAAATCAACCACGGCGACCACGATCATGGTATCATCTCCGCTACCTGCATCAACTTCGGCGCAGACGGAACTGCTTATGCTTCTTACCACCTCCGTGGCGCAGGCAAAGGCGACCACAACCAGCCTAACTACGTTGGCGAATACGCTCAGAAGGGCTGTATCGAAGTAATCAAGGACAATGGCGAAGCAGGTATGGAACTCGGCAGCTACATGATCGCTCCTGACTGGGACTTCAACCACCTCATCGTTGATGGCAACCGCATCGTGACTGTTGGTAACGCTAAGAAGCTTGGTGCATTCGTTGGTACACTCCCCGTAGACTTCGCTGCTTCCTCAAATACTGACCGCGACGATTTCGAAGTTAAGGAACTTACTACAGCTGAGGCTATCTATGGCATAAGCGATAAGACTGGTGAGGAGATCAAGATTGGCTACAAGAATGCTGGTGACGGCAACTGTGTAGTTCGTCAGGGCAACTACTACTATGTTGCTACCTACGAAGGCTACGGCCCCATCAATCTTGACTTCTCTCGCGTGAAGAATGAAGCAGGCGACGTTGTATTCAAGAAGACTAACGGTTCTGCTAAGCACATCAGCATCAACGGCGGAAATATGGCTGTAATCGCTCTTGATTCTTACGACAAGACAAGATCAACAGCATCTGTTTACACCTTCGGCGCAAGCGATTATTCTTTCGCTAATGTACTCGCAAGCTACGACGCTATCGGCACTGTTGAACCGGTAGACGGTAAGAACGTAATCGCAGTTGATGGCAACGACATCTACGCTTGCCTCAGCAAGGGCGGTCTCGTTCGCGTAAACGACGGCAAGAAGTTCCAGCGTGGCACTAACGGCAATGTTCCTGTCAACGGCATGGCATTCGACGAAAAGTACATTTATGTAGCAAACGGCTCGTTCGTAAGCGTTCTTGACAAAGAGACTATGAATGAAATCTGCTACTACCACGCTTCTTCTCTTAAGTCTGCCAACTATATCGCTCTCCGCAATGGTAAGATCTACGTTGCATTCGGTGAGGACGGTATTCAGGTATTCCAGCTCGTTGAGAAGGAAATCGCACAGCAGTAATCAACTTAAATTCGCATAAGAAAAGCATCGGCCCCCGGCCGATGCTTTTTTTATTTATATTTATAGGAGGGGAGAGCTCCAGCTCTCCCTCATAGTGCGTAGCCATCTCCGTAAACGACTACTGGGATGACCAAAGACTCAGGATATAAGTTTTAAGACTTCTCAATTATCAAAAAAATCTTTAAAAATTTTTGCTTACTCTTGCATATCAATAAGAAAAATATTATCTTTGTGAGTTAAATTATATCCCGACCCAAAATGAACCTGAAACGGTTTTTCTTACATGCTCTGGCAATCATTGTTTCCATCATGGCTTCTGCGCAGGAACGCTCAGCCATGATGCATAAATCCGACTCTATTCTCTCCGAGTTCGAGAGCCGTTTCATCGTGCTCGATTCCCTGATTCTGGGTAAGCATAATCCCCATTCAGCCGTTTCAGAAGATATCTTCATCCGGGCGTCTCAAAAATACGGTGACACTCTTCTCGCAGACTCCCTCTATAACGCAGCCCTTGAGAAATCCGTGGATGCTCAGGCTAAATACATCAAGTCTCCTACTGGCCTACAGATTACAGGCCAGACCTACTACCGTCTCGACGATAATTTCCACCTCAATGAGGAGGATGACGCAGTCTCCCGCTACAATGCCAAGTTCCAGGCTGAGATTCGCTGGAATTTCTTCAATAGCGGCCTCTACAACACCAAGGGCAAGATTCGTGAAGTGCAGCTGCAGGCCGACATCGACAAGATTGCATACCAGAAGGAGACACGCGGCACTGAATACGCACGCCAACGCGAATTCTACCGCTCCATGCAGGACTCGGCGATGTGTCGAATCCTTACCCACCGCGTTCACAACCTCTCGCTCCTCAGCGACGCCTATATGTTCCTTCTCAACTACGAGAACATTTCTTCCGACGACATCATGCTCATTCTTAGCGAGAAGGCAGAAGCTGAAAGAAAACTCGTCGGTCTGACGGTCCGCAACCTCGAGGCGTCAGACCTCTCTCACCCCGACGCTTTCATCGTCCGCCTCGACACCGCAAGCTTCCTGAGTTATATTTTTGATAATCAGGCCGACTTCAAGATCGCCCGCAAGCGTCAGGAACTCTTCGAGCAGCGCGCCAGAAATGCTAAGTATTGGGAAGACGTGGATGTCTCTCCTTTCATCCGATATTCACATTACACCCGCAGCTTCCTCAGCAACTCTGCTAACGTTGACGCAGGTATCTACTTTAAGTTTCCGATCAACAACGAGGCTAAGAAACAGCGTGCCGCTTTCCGGGCCCAGGGTGAGGCTATCGGCGCCGAACAATACCTCCGCAAGCGTCAGATCGCAGATGAGGTCGGCTACGTGGCCACCGAGGTGGAACGCCTCAACAATTCTATCATAGGAGAATACAACCGCAGCCTCGAACTCAAGAAATATATCGATATGCGTACCAACGCATACGAAAACCGTATGGGCGAATACAACCGTCTCGCCCGTATGAAGGAATACAATGCCTATCTCCTCTGCCTTGAGCGTCTCCTCGAATTTCAGTATAGCCGCGACCAGCAGATCGCTTCCCTTGCCAAATTCCTCGCAGGCGAGAATGTGAGTGATTTCTGTTCGATTGAAAACCTTTCAGTATCCAGGAAATGAGAAACTTCACCTATCGCTCGCTCGACGAGAAGGACAACATAGAAGCCGTCTTGCGCCAACGCAAGAAGAAGATCAACCGCCAGCAGATCATCGCCGGTATCATCATATTCATCCTTGTGTCGCTCGCTACTATGTATGCGATCGACAAGTCGTTCTATACCGAATATGACGCTTACATCCACATCGAGATCAATAAAGTGCGCGCTCCTTACGATATCTATCTCGACTCCGTATACGTCAAACCGGGCGATATCGTCCACATCGGCGATACCCTCTATTCCTACTACGTCCTCGATTGGCTTGTGCTGGAGATAAATCCGAATGATGAGCCTTCTGTGCTTCAGAACAAACGGTCCATTACCCTCCAACTCAGCGACATTGAGCAGAAAATACGCGTCCTTGAGGTGCGTATTGCCGAGCTCAAGAAGCAGATCGCGCTTGAGTCTCACAATATTTCATTCGGTCTCTCAAACAACTCCCATAAGATGGACCTTGAACGTGAACTCAAGGAAGCAGAGGCGCTTCTCGCCGCCTTGCGTGCCCAGCTCGGGGTGATCACCGGCCTTAAGCACGACGCGGAATTCGGTCCCCGTGGCCCCAATCGCGCAAGAAAGGGTGGCTCGCAGATCTATGAGAATCCCTACTCGAAGAGCGATGCCTACGACATCCGCTACAATATCTCCAATAAGGACGGTTTCATCACCGACGTGATGGCTCCCACCGGCATGATTTTCTTTGAGAAGGAAGACATCATTGACATGCAGCACCTCGACCTCAAGGACAACAACCTTATGGTTGTGGCCTACGTCCCAGTCAACCTGACAGGCAGAATCAAGGACAATATGCCGGCTAAGATCTACGTCAACGATGATCTCAATTTCGATGCCCATGTGATGATGGTCGGTGTACGCTCGGAAGATATCCCCGAGAACCTCCGCAGCTACTTCGCCAAGGCCAACAAGGCGCTGATCGCCCTTCTCAACATCGACGAGGGACAGATCATTCCCTTCTGGAGCGCTACTTCAGGTCTCCCCGTGAAGGTGAAGATACGCAACCTTTTCCCATGGGAAGAAGAGCCTGAAGTTCACCGCATCATGCAGTATGAAGTCGGAAAGGGTCTCGTCCTGCGCGAGGAAGACGGTGTTTCTTCATCAGCGGATGTCTATGATACGGACACCTCAATGATTCTTGACTCCTCGAATCCAAAGGCTGCTCCGGCTCCGCAGTCAGCTGCTGCTGATAAGACCCAGGCGAAGACCGAGACGAAGAAGAGTTCGGATCAAGCCAAGACCGAGCCAAAGAAGGGGGCTCCTGTCAAGGCTGAACCCAAAAAGGAATCTGCTCCAAAGGCTGCTCCTAAGAAAACTGATGGTTCCGACAGCAGGCAGTATGCACGATATATGTCGGTGATCGGAGTTTTCCAGGAGGAGAAAAGGGCACGCGATTATCTCGACGGCGTGAAGAAAGACGGCTTTGACGCTCAACTGATAAAGTTCGGCCAGAAATGGTTTGTCTATTATTCCTCCGCTGAATCGGCTGCCAAGGCTTATGCCGATACCTCAAAAATACGAAAGTCCAACCCTGCGAAATATGAGGGTATCTGGATTCTCGACACTTCAAAATACGACAGAAAGAAATGAGCGATACGCAAAATTCATTATACATCTCCGACGAACCTAATGTCAAGGAAGACCGATATACGATTGTCTCCAACCATAACAGACGCCGTATATTGGTGATCAATCATGTGGTGGACGTCGACCTGACCCCGGAACTCCAGTTCGAGGACTTCGACGCTATGTTTATCAATGTCATGTCTCCGATCATGGACCGCAATATGCTCGCAATCCGTTATGCTTCCCCGTTGTGGTCGGAGAAATGCCGCTACAAACCATGTTTCGTGACAGAACGCTTCAAAGGTTGGCTCGGAAACGCCGACGTGACAGTCGACGGCTACGCGACTCATCCGCTCGACCATGGCATGGCCCAGGGCATCGAGGAGATCTACAACAATATGCGTAGCCTTAACTTCCTTCTTGGTACAGACCCCGTGGTCACTCACGCGGAGGAAATCTTCCGACTCTGCCGCTATGCGATATCTCGCAGACAGTTCACTTTCTCTTCCGAACCTACCCCGGGTCTCAGCTCCGGATATATGGCGGTATACTACCATACCCTCTGGAACCAGAATCAGGAATACATGCAGATGCAGGAACGCCACTTCTTCCATGAGCAGCTCCTGCGCCTCGGATATATCCGGCGTACGCGCTTCATTCATAAGATCTACGTCTGCCCTCACTGCTCGAGAAGCCATCTTCTATTTCTTGAGAGATGCCCTAAGTGCGACAGCACAAACCTGCACGAGGAAGCCGTGATCCACCATTTCCGTTGCGCCAACGTGTCGCCTGAATCCGCCTATCACTGGGATGAGGAGCTGCGTTGTCCAAAGTGTAAGCATTTCCTTCGTCATATCGGTGTCGACTACGACAAACCCTCGTCGGTCTACTCCTGTAAGGAATGTGGAAACTCATTCATGTATCCTAACATGAATGTATATTGCACTACCTGCAAGCGTACAAGCGCTACCGAGGAACTGAAAGAAGTGAATATCGAGGAGTTCGAGTTCACTCCTGAAGGCATCCGTGCTTTCGCATCTACAGACTACAAACTCGTAGTTAGCCAGGTAGGATTCTACGGATACTCGTCGATGCGAGACTTCCAGGAATATATCCGTCTTTTCGCCAACACCGACGAAAATACTGAAGATATACTCATCGTCTCGCGCTTCTATGTCTTCGATCCTACCGCCGATGACTATGAGACACTGTATGTAGTGCCCCCACTCGTGCAGGCAATGAGCCGCTTCTTCAACTATAAGAGCACGCTCTGGGGCAACTACTTCTACTTCCTGAGGCGTGTCAGTCCGGGTGAGATAGCTCCTGCGCAGACCCAGATGGAATACGAGCTTCGCGAACAGTTTGAAGACTACCGCAAGCTCCACAAAGGTTTCCAGTTCGACCTTGTCGGAAACTACACGTTCTCCGTGGGTGATGATGTCGACACCTTCATCGAGCGTCTGGAAGACCGCCGCCAATAACCCGCAACTCTATATTTTATACTTTTACTCAGTAAATGCTCTACTACATATACGAATTCATAGACGGCATCCTCGACGTACTCTCGGTCAACTTCTTTGGAAAGGGAATGATCGCGACGTTCTGGTTTCTGCTTTTTATCGAGTTCCCGAGATATTATCTGACCGACTTCATCGTGGCGGCCTGGCACGGGGCTACTTTCAATCAACGCCGCAAGAAGCGCGATGCCGCTCGCTACCAGCTTTATCTTGAAAAACCGCTGGTGACTATCCTTGCCCCGGGCAAGAACGAAGGAAAGCAGATATATAAGCTCGTGACCTCTCTCAGCGAGCAGACCTATCAGAACTATGAGATCATAATTGTCGACGATGGCAGCGACGACACGACTCCTCAGATTTGCCGCGACCTCCTCAAGAGAGGCTACATTCATAAATATTTCAGGATGGTGGAACGCGGCGGAAAGGCCAGCGCGGCCAATTGCGGCGTGCACCATGCTACGGGAAAATATATCGTCCATCTCGACTGCGACAGCTCTCTCGACCGCGATGCTATTGAAAAGGTGCTGTTGCCTTTCTATATGGACCGCCGCATAAAGGCTGTCGGTGGTTGCGTAAAGGTGCGCAACGCCGACAAGACTCTTTGCACTTCCATGCAGGCTCTCGAATATCTGCGTTCGATTCAGGTAGGTCGTATGGTGACAAGCCGTCTCGGAATCTACCATATCATCTCAGGTGCCTTCGGTGCTTTCGATGCTGAGGTGCTCCGAGAGGTAGGTGCTTGGGACATCGGTCCCGGTCTCGATGGTGATATCACGCAGAAGTTCCGCAAGGCCGGACATCGTGTCTGGTTTGCCGAAGATGCGATTTGCATGACCAATGTGCCGGAAAAATGGTCCGCACTTTTCAAGCAGAGGAAGAGATGGTCGAAGTCGCTCGTGCGCTTCCGCATCAGAAAACACAAGGATATCCTTTGGAGCAACCGAAACTTCTCTTTCTCCAACATGATATCTAATCTCGACAATATTCTTTTCGACTGTATATTCAACTACGTCTGGCTCTTCTATATATTCTTGCTTGTGCTCGGTAATACAGACCGACTCGTGGAGATTATGATAGTCGGCTTCATTCTCCGATCTGCTTTCTCATTATGTGCTTTCGGAGTGATGATGTGCATCACTGAAAGGCCTCGCGAGGAGAGGCATCTCGGTGCATTCCTTTTCCTCTATACGTTCTATATGGGATATTTCATGCGCATCGTCAGGCTTGTCGGACACACGGAGGAACTGCTTTTGCGAACTTCCTACAAAGACAACTGGAACCCAAAGAAGACCTCCGACATCGCTCGAATCGAGAACATGTAGCTTTTTCTTTCCGGATACATCACTCTGTTAACTAAAATCTTGACATATGAAACCAATCAACGTCAATCTAAGGATATTCAGGCGCGTCTTGGGCGTGGCTCTGATGATCTTGGCTGCATTCTCCCTGCCTCTAAGGGTGAGTGCAGCGCAGACATCCAACAACCATATCCTTATATTGAACTCATTCGATGAGAGCAGTCCCTGGGTGCAGGAATACATCAATGGCCTGATGTATCACCTCGTCAACGTAAAGGGCGTAGCCTCTAATGTGCGTCATCTTGACTCGAGCGCGATTCTGAATGATTCCATTTTCGACGCTACCATCGCAGCTTGCCTCGATGATTTCGCCGATACTCCTCCCACCGGAATAATTATGATGGGCCGCCCTGCTTTCGCAGCGCGCGAAGAAGTCAACAGGCGCTGGAAAAATATCCCGATGCTCTATATGGGAGCCACCGAGGAGGTGATTCCCAAGGAGTACGAGTATGCCGACGTGGATATTTCGGAAGCACCTGTAGTGACGCTTCATGATATCCGCGACCGTTTCAATTTCACATATATCAAGATTCCAGACCACTACAAAAAGACCATCGACATGATGATGAAGATGCAGCCGAAGATGAAAAACTTCAAGTTCGCATCTAATTCTCTCACGACCAGTCTGCAGCTGCGCGACAGTGTCAGGCAGTATCTGAACTCCAAATATCCCAACGTATCCTTCGAATGGATCAACGCTGAGTCGGATGGTGGAAGCGATAAGTTCAGAAACCTTCTCGCGAAGCGCGATCTCGAGACAGGTATACTTTTGGGAAACTGGTATCATCGTGAGTTGAACCAGGCCGGTCATCCTGTCTATTCCGCAGGTGATGTCAATCTGATCGATAAGTCCCCTCAACCTATATTTACGGTTAAGGAGAATTATTTCAAGACCGGAGTCGTAGGTGGCGTTCTTCCTGTTAGATCCGAGATCATGAAGAAGAGCAAGGAAGTGATCGACCGAATGCTGAAGGGCGACGACATGCGGCAGATTCCCCTCGACAAAGGAGACCGGGGTGGAGCAAGCATCGATTATCCGCAGCTTGAACGCAAGGGTCTCGACGATTCTAACGCTCCTTCCAATACAAGCTACTATCACAAACCGGAGTCTATGTTCAGCAAGAATCCTCTGGCATTCGCAGTAGCTCTACTCATCCTCATTTCTCTCGTACAGCTTGTAATGTACTATCTTCTCTTCAAGGGAAAGACAGAGTCGTTCATGAAGCGCCGCGAGATAAAGATCAATCACCTCCCTGTCAATTATTTCATCGGCAAGGTGAATTATAACGAAGATGGGGTCCCCATAGAGGTGGAGACAACTCCAGGCAACCAAAAGGCCATCGAACTCTGGGAGAGGCATGCCGGAGAATGCCGTTGTGAGCCTCTGTTCAATGAGGCGGAGATGCTGAAAGCTGTGGCCCGTCTCTCCGACGATGGCAAGGGTGTTGCATATATAGAGCATTTCGTGAAGACGGATTCATACTATGAGGTTAACATCCACCGAGGGTTCGATCCTGATTCGCTCGAGATATTCTGCTTCAACATCACTAAGCGTATTAAGTCGGAGCAGGATCTGAAATATACCTCAGCGTTGCTTGAGATGACTCTCGACCTCGCGCAGATCGTTCCCTGGCACTGGAACCTTGTCGATAAGAATATCCAGTTGAAATACAATGAGGCTCTACGTAAGATAAACCATAACCTTGTCTCCACGGATGGGAAGGATGTGGTGGTTCCAGAGAACCTTATTTTCGGAATGATTGATCCTGACGACAAGGAGAAGGTAAAGAACCTCACTTCGGAGCTCATAGAGGGAAAGAGGAAATACGTTCAGATGGAATTCCGTATCCTTATTCCCGACGGAGGAAAGAGCGTAGAAGAGTGGCTGGAGGTCAACGCCAGTGTGGAACGCTACGATTCTGAAGGAAAGCCTGAGGTGCTCATCGGCTCTTTCGCTTGCATAACAGACCGCAAGGAGCAGATGCGTCGACTTATCGAGGCTCGTGAATCAGCTAAGGAGGCCGACCGTCTGAAATCTGCGTTCCTCGCCAATATGAGCCATGAGATTCGCACTCCGCTCAATGCAATCGTAGGTTTCTCCAATATGCTTGCCGAGACCGACGATCCTGCACAGAAGCAGAAGTTCATCAATATTATTGAGAGCAACAACGAGATGTTGCTCCAGATTATCAGTGATATCCTCGACCTCTCGAAGACTGAGGCCGGAACAATGGAGTTCAATATGCGGCCTACCGACATCAACGCCCTTCTCGTGAATATCGGCGAGTCTGTAGTTGACCGTGTCAAGCCCGGCGTTGACCTGCTTTGTAATTTCGGAGCTCAGTCGTGCTGGCTGGATACAGATCCCAACCGTCTGTCGCAGGTTGTCATAAACTTCCTGACAAATGCAAGTAAGTTTACTGAGACGGGAAGCATTTCCTTCGGTTATGAAGTGCGTGGCGAGAACCTCTACTTCTATTGCCACGATACCGGCTCCGGTATTTCGGAGGAAAATCAGAAGAAGGTTTTCGAACGTTTCATTAAGCTCAACAGTTTCGTCAACGGTACCGGCCTCGGGTTGCCGATATGTAAGGCTATTGTTGAATTCCTAGGCGGTCAGATCGGTGTCTCCTCGGAAGGGGAAGGTTTTGGTTCTACGTTCTGGTTTGAGATTCCATATCGCATGGCGGAGATTCCTGAAGACGTCGTTGCTCCCTTGTGGACAGAACCTACCATCGATCTTACCATGCAGCATGCCATGTCTATGCCTAGCGAGCATTCACACGATGCATCTCAGCCTGTTCAGACTCAGAACGATGGTATGGATAATCAAGCGTATCAGTGTGAGCCTGAAGCCGGTATGCCATACGACCCCTTTGTAATGCCTGAACAGCAGTACGCACCGGACGGCACCCCGATCTATGATCCTCAGTTCGGCCCGCAGTACGCGCCCGACGGCAC
>JAIDTS010000001.1:7455-9086 GCA_029060585.1 Muribaculaceae bacterium | reverse complement strand
GAGTCTTATGTCTTAAGGAGGAGTCGCGGTCGTATAGAGGGCGGACTTGCTTCGCTTGTCCGGGAGGGAGCAAAGGGGGCAGAGAGAAGTTGAGTCAGAATGTCGCGATCTTGGTTATATCATGAATCGCCTCTCCGAGGCTACTGGGACTTTTTTCTGGGTTCCCCAGGCTGAAGCCTGGGGCTTTTGCACAATGACAGCTCTCCGAGCTGATGTGTCAGCGGGGGATGCCGCGGGGCGGTAGAGCTGGCGCTCTATCCTGCTAAGAGCTACTCAGTGTTGGATTTGGAAGGAGGCAGGGCAACGCGGATCGGCTGCGGGCTTCGCCCTGCCGGTGTCGCTGATGCGGCCGGATGGGGCGCGGATCGCCCCACAGGTCTAAACCTGGGGTTACCCATCAGAGGATTACCTCTCCGAGGCAAATATTATTAGATTGTTTCCACCTGTGTCGACGCTGATTCGTGGCTAAGCCTGGCTTCGCCGGCTTACGCGGATAATATATACCAGCGAGCGAGTGGGTGTTCAATGGCAGGGCGGAGAGGGTCAGCCGAGGGCGCGGGTGATGTCGAGGCCGGCGGGATCGGCGGAGCCGAGGGTGCCGGTCATTCCGCACCAGGGGCAGACGTTGGTCTGGCTTTCGCCTACACAGAAGATGTTGCCGCAGTCGCAGACTACGGCGCCGTGCTGGTTGCCGCAGCAGGGGCAGGCGGGTACGCCTACGAGTTGCAGGGTATTGATCTTGGCGTGATAGCCTTCTGAGAGGGACTCATATTCATTTCTGTCGATGGGATAGGCGCCTACGAGACGGAAGGCGGTTGAGTTGACCCATTCCATTCCTTCGACGGGGCGCGTGCGGCGCGCGTATTTGATAAGATAGTCGTGGCCTGTGGTCTGGCAGCGTCCGCGTAGGACTACGAAGTTCTCGTCTACATTGCCTATTTGCTCCCCGGGATCGATCTTTTCGAGGTTGATGCCGGAAGTGGGGGCGAGTTTCACCTCGTCGGTGTTCTGTTCGCCTACCGACATGCTGGTGGTCTTTATCGAGGCTGTTATCCATTTGAAGAATTCCCTGAAAGATTCTGGGTCGGTGTCTTTCAGGAGGAGAATGTCGTCGGTGATCTGGGCAAGCGTCAGGACGTTGACGTTGTCGCCGATGGATATGGCGACGAGATTACAGTGGCGACGGTATCTTTCGTTCCATCGGCGGAACGCTGCAGCATATTCGTCGGTGGGGTTGCCGTCGGTGAAGAGGAAGACGATGGGTTTCCAGTCGCCTTTCTGCTCGAGGGTGGTCTTCCGGACGTTGCGGTCGATGTCGTCCATGAGGCATTCGAGACCTTTGCCGAGGGAGGTTCCGCCTCCGATGGGGAAGACGGGGGGATAGAACATGTAGAGTTCGGTGAGAGGGGAGAGGACTTTCGCCTTGCCGGCGAAGGCTATGATGGAGACGAAGACAGTCTCGAGGGCATAGGGATCGAGGCGGAGATCCTGGATGATGGTGCGCATGCCTTGCTGTACCTGCTCGATGGGGGTGCCGACCATTGATTCGGAGACGTCTATGAGGAAATATATGGGTAGTCTACGCATATGGAGGTTTGTTTTTTTGCAAATTTAGGTTTTAATTTTTATAT
>JAIDTS010000001.1:0-7355 GCA_029060585.1 Muribaculaceae bacterium | reverse complement strand
GTCTATGAGGAAATATATGGGTAGTCTACGCATATGGAGGTTTGTTTTTTTGCAAATTTAGGTTTTAATTTTTATATTTACAAATATTTGATTAATTTTGTATGCAGGTATCACGCAAAGAGCGCAAAGAGGCAAAGGGCGAGGAGTAATCGATGGGAAAGGAGAGGCAGGCAACGCAGATGGCAATGCGCTTTGCGCCGCCAGGTGCGCCGACGTGGCCGGATGGAACGCGGATCTTTTTAAATTTTGATACAGCTGCCTTGTCATTGGGCTTGGCCAATGCGGATTCGTCAATGAGCTTGGCTTCGCCGGCTTTCGCGGATGATATGCAATAGTTAGTATAAGGGGAGTACAATGGTAAGAGCGCGGAGGGGCAAAGAACGCGGAGGAAGAAGGAAGTTTTAAATACAATGATATGATTAAGGCAGTTAGACTGATTTTTTTCTTGATAATTGGAGGAGTAGTAGCTACTGGATGCAGTTGGCAAGATATGCCGCTGCCGGAAGTGGCAGAGACTGTAGGAGGATGTGAGCCTGCGCCAGGTCTCGCGGTTATGACGCCAACTACCGTAAGCACTGATCCTTTATGGGTTCGTCATAATGATTCATCGATAAAGATACTGTCGATAGGCAACAGTTTCACTTCTAACGCCACTGCGTTTCTACCATACCTATTTAACAAGCTCAACGCCGATTCTATCTGCATAGCTGTCCTTGCAAATCCCGGTTGCTCTCTTCGAAGGCATTGGGCGAATCATGTTGACAATCGTGAGGTTTATTCCTTGATGTTTTCAGACGCCGGAGAATGGAAGGAATCCTCTATAACGACAATTGACGAGGCAATCCACGTGCTCGACTGGGATATAATTACCTTCCAGCAGGATTCCGGAAATTCCGGCGATTATTCAACTTATCAACCACACGTTGAAAACCTCACAGAATTGTGCCGCAACGCTAATCCGGATGCCACTATGGCATGGCATCTCACGTGGAGCTACACATCTGATTGCAGTTATGAAGAATTC
Source organism: Muribaculaceae bacterium (assembly GCA_029060585.1). The sequence continues at coordinate 6,331 of JAIDTS010000001.1, read as the reverse complement.
TCACGATATGACTACGACAGTAAGAAGATGTATGATGCGATTATGGATGCCGGAACCAAGATAAGTGCATATTTCGACCTTACCGTTAATTCCGCAGACCTCATCAAAAAACTGCGTGAGACGTTTCCAGAAGTTAAGGATGGATTCTCTTCTGACGGGCGTCATGTGAGCGACGAAACTGCCCAATATGCGCTTTCTTCTCTATGTTATGAGGTATTGGTGACTCCCGAAACTGGAATATCAAGTCTTTGGAGGAGCGATTTGCCTGAGGAAGTAAACGCCGGAATCATGCATAAGGCTGATTCCATTATTGTGAATATCCTTGAGAATCCCATAGAGGCAGGAAGCAATTCTGTTCCGATGCTGCATTGATTCAATTCAATTTTCGCGAGGTGATGGTTTAGGGTTAAATAGTTGATCGGGGCATGGGGAGGTCAAGCTGAAGCTTGACGCAGTAACAAATAGAGGTCAAGCTGAAGCTTGACGCGGTAACAAATAAAATATGAAAATTTGCGTTAAATAGAAAGCGCTTAACGAAAAAAAGAAATGAAAAGGATTTATAAAAGTGTGCTGCTTGGTATCTGGATGGGTATGACGGGTTGTCTTACGGCCAATGCTTGGTATGAAAATGCATTTGATCCGAGCATATATGAAAGAATCTCAGACATGGACATTCCGCTCGTGGTCATTAATACAGTTGACGGTGAAGAACCGACATGCGACGTGGTCTCTCCGCCTGAGGGCGCATGGGGCTCGGGGATTGCGAACGCTACGAAAGTTCCTGCCGGAATGCAGATCATCCTGCATGGCGACACCTTATATGACAGCGGAGATTACGTCAAGAAAGAAAGCGGGCTTACCGTAAAGATACGTGGAAACTCAAGCGGCAAGAAGGCCAAGAAGCCGTATAAGCTTAAGCTACAGAAGAAAGCCGACCTGCTTCTGCGCGGTGATAAGAAGTATAAGGACAAGGACTGGGTACTACTGCGTACCGGAGGAAGCCTTATAACTCCTATTGGATACTGGACAAGCGAACTCATCGGTCAGGAATGGACACCGAGTTATCAGATAGTGAATCTATGGATGAATGGCCAGTATAGAGGTCTATATATTTTGTGCGAGCCGGTGACGGTCAATCCTGACTGCCGCATAGTCGTAGATGAGAAGGAGGGGTATGTTGTCGAGGCCGATTCCTACTGGTGGACCGAGGACATCTATTTCCCGTCTACACTTACGGCTCCGCAGCTCAAGTTTACATACAAATATCCTGATCCGGAAGATATCACGGATGAATGGCATGAAGCGGTTTCTTCTGATGTTCTGGCGAATGAGGCGAAGATAGCCGCAGGAGAATTCTCCGATGCGTATGATTGCGAATCGTTTGCCAAGTGGCTACTCGGTTGGGAATTGCTTGGAAACGGAGATACTGCAGGCGCCAACATGTATATAGTCAAAAAGGATGCATCTTCCAAAATCGCCATGGGGCCGATGTGGGATTTTGATCAGGCCATGCATACTTCAGACGACTGGATAGGAGCACATTACCGTTATTTCTATTTCCATCATATGTTGAATTCGTCTGACGACAGTTTCCGCAATGCTTTTCTGGAAGTTTGGAAGGAAAAGGGGCATATGGTGACTGAGAATCTGATTCAGAGGATAAATGACTTCGCCGATTCATCGTTAGGCCGGGATTATCAGCGGAGTCTCGATATCCAGACGGAAGCCAATGTTCCTTACGACGCTTGGCAGCCATACGTAGGGGATCTTGAGTTTATGCGTTCCTTCACGACTGATTTTCTTGCGAAGCGTGCCGAATGGATCGATGCGCATATCGACGAGGTAAGCGGTGTGGAGACGGTAGATGATGAGACGCCGGCTGGTAGAAGCACTATGGGATATGATGTATTGGGACGTCCGGTGGGACCGGATGTTCCCGGTATTCAGATCCGGAACGGGAAGAAGGTTTTTGTGAAGCCTTAATAAGTGGGGGAGAGCTGGAGCTCTCCCCTCCTAATTTAGGGGGGGTGAACTTTTTCATAATAAATGAGTTTAATTGTTAGGATTTGTTAATGATGTTGTCGGCGTTGTCATGTTTTCAACGTTGTCGGCGTTATCATCGGATTTTGCTTCGCTTGTCCGGGAGGAAGCAAAGACCGCAGAGATAGAAATCTTAAATGAGAAACTTGAATCTATTAAACTTAAGTATGCGCCAGATAATAAACCATTTCACTGACGATGACCTTTATAAGTTCACGATGTGCTGCGCGGTGATAGATAACTATCCGCGTACGCAGGTGCGCTATCGCTTCATCGACCGCAACGATACCGTCTATCCGGCAGGCTTCGCCGACGAGGTCCGAAATCAGATAAAATTTCTTGAGAACCTCGTAATCACAGACGAGGAGGTGGCCTTCATGCGCCGCCGATGCTGCTATATTCCTGACTGGTTCTACACGTTTCTCAAGGGTTTCCGTTACGACAGCCGTTGGGTGCACGTGAGTCAGGACACGGAAGGTCATCTGAGTATCGATTTCGAGGGGAACTGGAGCGACACCATCCTTCTCGAAGTGAAGGTGCTCGCCATCGTTTCTGAGCTATATTATATGATGACAGGGCTGTCGGCGAGTCTTGACTATGCTTCCTACTACGAGAAGACATATGCGAAAGGGGAGAGGCTAATCGCGGCCGGATGCTCCTTCAGCGACTTCGGAACGCGACGCCGGGCCTCCTTCGAGGCGCAGGAAACGGTGGTGCGAGCTATGTCGGACTGCGGCAAGGCTTCGAAGGGGCCGGGACGGTTCGTAGGTACGAGCAACGTCTACCTCGCCATGAAATATGATCTCATGCCTATAGGGACCATGGCCCATGAGCTTATCAGCGCTATCGCCGGCATGTACGGACCACAGATGGCCAACCATCTCGCAATGAAGGTATGGTCTAACACCTACCGCGGCGCGCTCGGCACCTTCCTCTACGACACCTATGGCTGGCGTATCTTCAGTCTCAATTTCTCGGAAGATTACGCCAACATGTTCAAGGGTCTGCGCGTAGACAGCGGCGACAATCACGAGCAGCTCGACCTGATAGTGGAGAAATACCGGTCGCTGAATATTGACCCTGCCACGAAGCAGGTTGTCTTCAGCAACGGGCTCAACACCGACGAGGCTATCGAGCTCCAGCATTATGCGGAAGGGAAATGCATTCCATCGTTTGGCATCGGAACGCACTTCACCAACGACTTCCCTGGCATAAAGCCTATGAACATAGTCATCAAGCTTTTGGCGGTGAAGATCACCGAGTCGTGGCCCTTCTTCTGCGATACTTGCAAGCTCTCGGAAGACCATGGGAAGTATTCGGGCGATATCGAGACGGTAAGGAGATTCCGGGAGGCGTTGCACCTGGGCTAATGAGCAATTTAAGTTTCTGAATTGACAATCTTTTGCAATTTAACTCATTAAATATCGCGCAGAGGAGCAAAGGGCTCGCCGAGATTATTCATTCACAATGACGACACTCGGAAGCAGAGTGCGCGGAGGCTCGCTCGCTTCGCTTCGCATTGCGTGAGTGAGGCAGACGCGGTAGGTAGAGTGCGATCTCCGAGCTCGACCGGATGGATGGGTAAGGAGGGGGCTCAACGCGGATGGCGAAGCGCATTGCGCCGCCAGGGTCGCGGATAGGGCGGATGGAACGCGGATCTTTTTAAGTTATCATGATGAAATCTTTCCACGTCACTAAGACTATAAAATTAATAGTATGATTGAATATATTGTAGAGCTGCTTCGGGAGAATCCGACAATTCCGCTCTTCCTGACATTGGGCATCGGGTTCTGGCTCGGAGGTCTTAAGTTCGGGAGTTTCTCGCTGGGGCCTGTGACGGCAACGCTGCTCGTCGGGGTACTTATCGGACAGCTCGATATCCCCATCGCCGAACCTCTGAAGACAGTAAGTTTCCTGCTGTTCCTCTTCGCTATCGGCTACAGAGTCGGTCCGCAGTTTTTCCGCGGCCTGAAGGGGGACGGGGTGAAGCAGATACTGTTTGCCGTAGTGGAATGTGCGATTTGCATAGCGGTCTGCATTGTCGCCGCGCGCCTGATGGGCTACAACACGGGCACGGCCATCGGACTTTTCGCCGGATCGCAGACAATCTCCGCCTCGATCGGAGTAGGCTCCGACATCATATCCTCCATGAAGATTGATCCGGAGGTGAAGAAGTCTCTTACCGGTATGATTCCCGCCGCATATGCCGTCACATATATATTCGGGACTATAGGAGCTGCCTGGATTGTCGCCAATCTCGGGCCGAAGCTATGCGGGGGCCTTGACAAGGCCAAACGCCAGATTGCCGATATTGAGGCCGAGATGGAAGAAGGTGAGTTCTCTGCCCAGCCGGGTCTTATGGTCGCCAACCGTCCCGTCTCCTTCCGGGCCTATAAAGCCGAGTCGAGTTTCTTCAAGCGTCCGCGAACCGTATCCGAGATAGAGGAGGCCCTCGCCGGACTCGGCCACCGCCTATTCGTAGAGCGTCTGCGTGTGGGCGGAGAAATTGTCGACGTGGAACCTGACGTCAAGGTGAGGCGCGGCGACATCATCGTCATAGGTGGTCGCCGCGAGACAGTAGTCAACGAGGCCGGCATCATCGGCCAGGAAGTGGTAGACCACGACCTGCTGAACTTCGAGGCCGAGAACCTTCCCGTCACTGTCTCAAAGAACGGTGCCGCGGGGATGACGTTCGGGGCGCTGCGCAAGTCAGACTTCATGAGCGGAGTATTGGTAAAGAGTCTCGTCCGCGACGACGTCAAGATACCGCTTCACAGCCGCACGGTGCTTGAGGCCGGCGACGTGCTCACCCTCGTCGGGCTGCAGAAAGACGTAGCGGAAGCAGTAGGCGAAATAGGCTATCCCGACCGCAAGACAGAGACCACCGATGTAGCCTTCCTTAGTTTCGGCGTAGCCCTCGGCTGCCTGATAGGCGCTCTTTGCGTCCATTTCAAGGGTGTTCCCATCTCGCTGACCACGAGCGGCGGCGCGCTTCTGTCGGGTCTCTTCTTCGGCTGGCTCCGCAACCGTAAGCCGACTCTCGGACGGATACCGACCTCTGTGGTCTGGGTGCTTGACAATGTCGGGCTCTGCCTCTTTATCGCCATAGTGGGTCTCGCCGCGGGTCCGACGTTCATATCCGGCCTGAAGGAGGCGGGAATAGGACTTTTCTTCGTTGGCATAGCCTGCACCACTTTGCCGCTTATCATATCCATCTTCATAGGGCACTATATCTTCCGCTTCCCGATAGCCGTCACGCTCGGATGCGTGGCCGGCGGCCGCAACGCCGTGGCCGCGCTCGGTGCGATACAGGACAATCTTGACAGCACGCTGCCAGCGATGGGATATACCGTCACTTATGCTGTCAGCAACTTCGTGCTTATCTTCGGGGGCATTGCGGTGGCACTTTTGGTGTAAGAGTCTTCAGTCTTCAGTCTTAAGTCTTAAGGGGCTACGCAGTATGCGGGAGAGCTGGAGCTCTCCCCTCCGAAGGGACTACGCAGTATGTGGGAGAGCTGGAGCTCTCCCCTCCGAAGGGGCTACGCAGTATGCGGGAGAGCTGGAGCTCTCCCCTCCGAAGGGGCTACGCAGTATGTGGGAGAGCTGGAGCTCTCCCCTCCGAAGGGGCTACGCAGTATGCGGGAGAGCTGGAGCTCTCCCCTCCGAAGGGGCTACGCGGTGTGTGGGGCTTGTGAGTACCGTTTAATTATTAATTGAGAATTATGAATTTTGCAATGAATAAAGTGAAGGGTTACGGGTTGGCGGCACTGGCGGCCGCGGCCTACGGAACTAATCCGGCCTTCGCCGTGCCCCTCTACGGGCAGGGCATGAATCCTGTATCGGTGCTGCTCTTCCGCTATCTGATGGGGCTCCCGCTACTTGCAGTAATCATGGCTATACGCGGAAAATCGCTGTCGCTACGGAAGGAGGAGATCGTTCCGACGATGGTGCTTGGAATATTGATGGCCGTGTCCTCGCTGACGCTTTTCGAGAGCTACAACTATATGAACTCCGGCGTTGCCTCGACACTTCTATTCGTCTATCCGGTGATGGTAGCGGTAATGATGATAATGTTTTTCCATGAGAAGTTCAGCGTCTCGACCGTCATCTGCCTCGTCGTCATGGGAGCAGGGCTGCTGCTCCTCATGAAGCCGCAGGGGAGCGGCACTCTGAGCGCGTTCGGCTGCTTGCTCGTCATGGTATCGGCTTTGACCTACGCCATATATATAGTGATGGTCAACGTGTCGAAAAGCGTCAAGGGGATTCCTACCACCAAGCTTCTCTTCTACGT